>NZ_DCXA01000107.1:0-18760 GCF_002328915.1 Aquabacterium sp. UBA2148 | reverse complement strand
CCCGCTGGTCACCGAGCACCTGCGGCTGCATCGCCCGGACATCCCCCGCCCCTTGAGCGAGGCCGATCGCCGCGACCTGGTCGCCCGCCTGGCCAAGCTGCCGGCCCAGCAAGTGCTGGGCGAACACCTGCAAACCGCCACGCGCGATTTCCACATCAGCCGCATCTTCCTCAACGACCCGGGCGGCAACAACATCGCCGACAGCGACCAGGACCGACCCAGCAGCGCCATCGGCATGAACTTCCAGGGGCGCCACTACCACCATCGGGCCCTGAGCGACCCCAGCGGTCGGGCTTCGCAGTTCGCGGTCAGCCGCACGCGCAAGGTGCCTGGCTTTTATTTCTCGGCACGCGTGGGCGAGCTCAGCCAGCCGCTGGGCGTGATCGTGGTGATGCAGGATGCCCAGGCCCTGGGCCGCCTGCTCGACGACGGCGAGCGTCGCCTCTTCGTCTCCGATGACCAGGGCGTGGTGCTGATGAGCAATCGCCCCGGCGACGTGCTGCAGCGACTGCCAGGGGTGCCGCACGTGGGCATCGACAAGGAGTCGGACCGGCAGCTCTACCAGCGCTCCCCCGAGCCCCTGCCCTGGCTGCCCGAGACCTTGCGCATCAACGGCCAGCTCGTGCAGGCCATGAACATCGATGGCCTGCGCCACCTCGCCGTGTCGCAAACACTGGACCACGGGCGCCTGACGGCCTGGACCCTCGTGCCCTTGCGAGGCGAAGGCCCGTTGATCGCAGGTGGCCTGGCCGCAGGCCTGGGCGTGATGCTGCTGGGCCATGGCGCCATGGCCCTGTGGGCCCAACGCGCCCGCCGGCTCGAAGCCGCACAGAAGGCCCGCCAGAGCCTCACCGACATGGCCCACGCCCTGCCGCTGACCATCTTCAGGTGGCGGCGCGGCGCCGATGGCGAAGGCCGCTTCACCTTCATCGGCGATGGCGTCAGGCGCACGCTCGGCATCGATGCCCAGACGCTGATGGCCCAGCCGCAGCGGGCCTGGCAGCTCATCGGCCCCGGTCAGCTGGCACCGCCCGAGCAGAAGGTGGAGTTCTCCATCGTGCTCGACGGCCGCCACGTCTGGCTGATGTGCGAAAGCCAATGCACCACCCAGCCAGATGGCAGCCAGGTCTGCAACGGCTACTGGGCCGACATCACCGATCGCAAACTGGTTGAAACGCGCACGCAGGCCGTTTTCCAGCACGCGCCGGTGGCCTTCATCTTCTACAACCCCGAGCAGGGCATCACCCGGGTGAACCCGCGCGCGGTGCAGCTCTTCGGCGCGCACACCGACCGCGACCTGATCGGGCTGATGCCCTCGCTGCCACCGCTGTCACCCGCGCAGGCGATGACGGACGAGATGAAAGCCACCATCGCGCGCGTCCGCCAGAGTCGCCAGGCCGAGACCGTCGAGTGGCGCCACACCCGCCTCGACGGCGAGCCCTTCGATGCCGAGGTGGTGCTCATCCCCTTCGAGCAGGACGGGCGCATGCAGTTCTGCGGCATCGTGCAGGACATCACCGTGCGCAAGCGCACCGAGGCCGCCTTGCGCGCCGCCCAGCAAGCCGCTGAGGCGTCCACGCTGGCCAAGACGCACTTCCTGGCCAACATGAGCCACGAGATCCGCACGCCCATGAACGCCATCATGGGCATGAGCCACCTGGCCCTGCTCGACGAGTTGCCCCCGCGGGCGCGCAACTACATCCAGAAGGTGCACGGCTCGGCGGGCAACCTGCTGCAGATCCTCAACGACGTGCTCGACATCTCCAAGATCGAGTCGGGCAAGCTCGAGCTCGAAGAGGCCGACTTCCAGCTCGAGAACGTCATCAGCCACATGGCAGACGTGCTCGGTGTGCGCGCCGAAGAAAAGGGCATGGAGCTGCTCTTCACGGCCCCTTCCGAGATCCCCACCGCCTTGATCGGCGACCCCATCCGCCTGGGCCAGGTCCTCATCAACCTGGGCACCAACGCCATCAAGTTCACCGACCATGGCGAAGTCCTCATCGGCTGCGAGGTGCAGTCGCGCGAGAGCGGCCACGTCAGCCTGCACTTGTGGGTGCAGGACAAGGGCATCGGCATGAACGAGGAGCAGATGCAGCGCCTGTTCACGCCCTTCGCGCAGGGCGACAGCTCGACCACGCGCCAGTACGGCGGCACCGGCCTGGGCCTGGCCATCTCACGTCAGCTCGTCGAGATGATGGGTGGACGCATCTGGGCCGAAAGCAAGCCGGGCCAGGGCTCGACCTTCCACTTCACCGCGCGCTTCGGCGTGCAGGCACAGCCCAGCGGCCGCCGCGCCCTGCTGGCCAGCGAGATGCAAGGCAAGCGCGTGCTGCTGGTCGACGACAACCCCGCAGCGCGCGAGGTGCTCGGCGACATGACCCGCCGCATGGGCCTGGACGTCGAAGTCAGCGACAGCGGCGAACACGCCCTGCAATGCATGCGCGCCGCCCTGGCCGAAGGCCGCCCGCACCAGATCCTGCTGGCCGACTGGAAGATGCCCGGCATGGATGGCATCGCCTTTGCGCGCCACGCCTTGTCGGTGCCACCCGAGCACCGACCTTTCGTGCTGCTGGTCACCGCCTTCGCGCGTGAAGAGGCCCTCAAGGCCGCAGAGGGCATCGGGCTGGCAGGCGTCATCAACAAGCCCGTCACCCCCTCGACCCTGCTCGACACCCTGGGCAGGGTGCTCTCGGAAACCGCGCCCGCCAGCGCCGACGAGCCCAAGGGCCAGGCCCTGCTCAAGCAAGCCCAGCGCCGCCTGGCCGGCGCGCGCGTGCTGCTCGTTGAAGACCAGCCACTCAACCAGGAACTCGCCTGCGACCTGCTCGAACGCGCCGGCCTGCGCGTGGTCACGGCCACCAACGGCCAGGAGTGCCTGGACAAACTCGAACAAGAAGGTCCTTTCGACGGCGTGCTGATGGACTGCCAGATGCCCGTGATGGACGGCTACACCGCCACCGAACGCATCCGTGCGCGGGACAGCTGGAAAGAGCTGCCCGTCATCGCCATGACCGCCAGCGCCATGGCCGCCGACCGCGAGCGCGTCCTGCGCTGCGGCATGAACGACCACATCACCAAGCCGCTCGACCTCTCCAGCATGTTCACCATCATGGCGCGCTGGATCATCCCGGCCCAGCCCGCGCTGGCCGAAGGCCACAGCCTGCAGCCGCCCGTGCAAGGCCTGACCCTGAGCACCCTCGACACCGCCGACGGCCTGGCCCGCTGCATGGGCAACCTCGACCTCTACCGCCGCCTGCTCAAGGGCTTCGCGCGCACCCAGCGCGACTTCGGCGAGCAATTCGAAGCCTTGCGCCAGCAGACCCATGAACTGCACGGCCTGGTACACACTTTCAAGGGCCTGGCTGGCAACATCGGCGCGCGTGGCTTGCTTTCTCGCACATCGGCGCTGGAGGCTTGCCTGATCTCGGACGGCGTTGAAGCGCCATCCGTGCACCAGGCCCTGAGCGAGACACTCGAAACCCTGAGCGCCGTCATCGCCGAAATCGACCGACTGGGTCGGCAGCAGGCCCAAGGCAACGAGGAAAACGGCATCCATGGCGTGCCGCGCGAGATCGACTGGGCAGAACTCACCCGCCTGGTCTCAGACCAGGACGCCCACGCACGAGACAGCCTGGACGAGCTGATGGCGCGCTGGCCCACGCTGCGTCAGCACCCGCGCACCGCCGAGCTGCGTCGCGCCCTGGAGCGCTACGATTTCGACCAGGCTGCAACGGTGCTGGCCGAGCTGCAAGCCTGAGCTCTCAGAGCTCGCTGGCCGTGCCCCGCTCGTCGGCGTACAGGTCCATCACCCGCAGGATCTCGAACTGCGCCTGGAAGAAGGCGTCGAGCAAAGCCGGGTCGAACGCCTTGCCGCGCTCTTCGGCCATCGTCGCCAGCGACTGCGTCGCGCTGCAAGCCGGTTTGTAGGGCCGCTTGTTCATCAGCGCGTCGAACACATCGGCGATGGCCACGATGCGCCCGAAAACCGGGATCTGCTCGCCCTGCAGGCCTTGCGGGTAGCCCATGCCGTCCCAGCGCTCGTGGTGGGTCAGCGCGATGGTGCGCGCCGCCGCCAGCACCTCGTTGTCGTGCTTGCCGATGATGTCGGCGCCGATCTGCGGGTGACGCCGCACCAGCGCGCGCTCGTCGTCATCGAGCGGGCCGGCTTTGAGCAGGATGTGATCAGGCACGCCGATCTTGCCCACGTCGTGCAGCGCCGCCGTCTGGAACAGCAACTGCACCGCCTCGGGGCCCATGCCCACCTGCTGCGCGATCAGCCGCGAGATGTGGCTGATGCGGATGATGTGGTTGCCGGTCTCGTTGTCCTTGAACTCGGCGGCACGGCCCAGGCGGCGGATGATCTGCTGGCGCGTGGCCACCAGCTCGGCCGTGCGCTGCGCCACCATGCGCTCGAGCTCGCGCGACTGGTCGTACAGCGCCAGGTGCGTGCGCACGCGGGCCTGCACCAGCGGCGGGCTGATTGGCTTGGTGATGTAGTCGACCGCACCCAGGCTCAGGCCCAGGGCCTCGTCTTCGATGGTGCTCATCGCCGTCACGAAGATGATGGGGATGCGGCGGCGGTCGGGGTTGGCCTTGATGCGGCGGCAGACCTCGTGGCCGCTGAGGTCCGGCATCATGATGTCCAGCAGGATCAGGTCAGGGGGCTCGTCGGAGTAGACGATCTTGAGTGCCTTGTCGCCCGAGGTGGCGACCTTGACGCGGAAGTCCTGCCCCAGCACCCGAGACAGCAGCTCGATGTTCTGCGGTGAATCGTCGGCGACCAGCACGGTCGGCCGGCGCAGCCCCAAGTTGGAAGACATCCTGACCTGACCCTCGTCTGTTTGTATGGGGTGATTTTGTACCGTTTGCCCTGCCCTCAAGCCGAGGGCAATTGCTGGGTCAGGTTGGCGCGCATGCGCCACGCCATCACGGTGCCCGCCCCCCTGAGCACCTCCAGCGCCACGGTGGGCACCCGCTGGGCCAGCTCCTCGAAGCGCTGCAGCCGCAAGGCAAACACCACCACGCTGCCCATGGCCTCGACGTTGGCCATGCGGGGCACGTCGCCAAACAGGCCGGGCTCGCCCACGATCGAGCCTGGGCGCAACAAGCCGATGCGCGAGGCCCCGGGGGGCGCCCCGGTGACGAACACCTGCAAAGTGCCCTGCCCCAGGAAATACAGCGTGCGATCGTGGTCACCCTGGCGCACCAGCAGGTCGCCGGAGCGCAACTCATGTCGGGTCAGGTACTGCGCGAAGGTGCGCCACTGCTGCGCGTCCAGACGCGGGCGGAACGCGTCTTCCGTGTTGAGCGTCTGAATGGCCTGGATCAGTGCGGTGGCGTCCATCTCGTGCGGGCCGGCGGGGGGCGACGGCAACTGTGACCGGAAGTGAACAATTTAATGCAAGCGTGGCCCGGCTGTCAGGGATTTGTGAACCCGGCCCGGCGTGACCCATGCACGCAAACCACAGCTTTGTGCCTCAAAGGTGCTTCATTTGCCAATGCAAAAACGCGTGAAGATCTCGCCGAGCAAATCGTCAGCAGAGAACGCGCCGGTGATGCGGCCCAAGGCGTTGTGTGCCAGGCGCAATTCTTCGGCCAGCAAGTCCAGGGCACCGTCGCGCTGTGCCGCGTGCTCGGCCGCCAAGGCCAGGTGATCACGCGCCTCGTGCAAGGCCTGCACATGGCGCTGGCGGGCGATGAACACCCCTTCGGGCGCTGCCTGCCACCCGGCTTGCTCCAGCAACAGTTTGCGCAGGGCCTGCAGGCCCTCGCCGGTTCGCGCCGACAGCTGCAAGGCCGCGCCCGGTGGGTGCAGCCGCGGCAAGCCCGCGTGCGCGGCTTGTCCGGCCAGCGTGGCGTCGTCCAGGGCAGCGGCCCCCACGGCGTCCGCCTTGTTGAACACGTGCAGCACCGTCACGCCCTGCGGCAGCCGCTGCGCGATGTCGGCGTCGGCCTGGGCGTAGACCGGATCGGCCCAGCGCGTGAGGTCGTGCAGGAACAGCACCGCATCGGCCTGGCCGATGGCCTCCCAGCTGCGCGCCATGCCGATGCGCTCGACCTCGTCGGACGCCTCGTGGTCCGCGCGCAGGCCCGCCGTGTCGATCACATGCAGCGGCACGCCTTCGATCTGGATGGTCTCGCTGACCTTGTCGCGCGTGGTGCCTGCAATGGGCGTGACGATGGCCAGCTCGGCGCCGGCCAGCGCGTTGAGCAGCGAGCTCTTGCCCGCGTTGGGCTGACCGGCCAGCACCACCTGCAGGCCTTCGCGCAGCAGCGCGCCTTGTCGCGCCTGGCGGAGCACGGCGTCCAGCGCGGCGGCCAGGCGGCTCAGGCGACCGCGCGCATCGGCTTTTTCCAGGAAGTCGATCTCTTCTTCCGGGAAGTCCAGCGTCGCCTCGACCAGCATGCGCAGGTTGATCATCTGATCGCGCAGGGCCTCGATTTCGCGGCTGAAGGCGCCGCCCAGCGAGCGGCTGGCCGAACGCGCCGCCGCCTCGGTGCTGGCGTCGATCAGGTCGGCGATCGCTTCGGCCTGGGCCAGGTCGATCTTGTCGTTGAGGAAAGCGCGCTGGGTGAACTCGCCCGGCTCGGCCAGCCGCAGGCCGGGCAGGCGCGCACGCGGATGCGAGCGAGGCGTTGCCGCATCCACCACGGCGGCAGCGGCGTCCACGTGCTCAGGATCCTGCGATGCGTCAAGCTCGGCGGCCGCCTCCAGGCATCGCGCCAGCAGCAGCTGCATCACCACCGGCCCGCCGTGACCCTGCAGCTCCAGCACGTCTTCCCCGGTGTAGCTGTGGGGCCCTGGGAAGAACAGCGCCAGGCCATGGTCGATGGCCTCGCCCCGCGCATCCAGGAAAGGCCCGTAATGCGCCACGCGGGGTTGCAGGGAGCGGGCGCACAAAGCCCGAGCCAAGGGCATCAAGCCACGGCCCGACACCCGCACGATGCCCACGGCGCCACGCCCCGGCGCGGTGGCAACGGCCACGATGGGCGACTGACGGTCCAGCCACGATTGCGACACCCTGTCTCCGATTCCAAGCTTGTGTTGACGACAGCCGGGATTGTCACCGCAGCAACGCCGCTCGGCTGACAACTGGTTTCACCTTCGCGTCACCGACCCGGGCCAACAATGGCATCATTGCTGCAGCGCACAAATTGACCCTGTGCGTCAAATAGACATAAATCACGACAACGCGAGGCCGCCATGCTGGACACCTTGAAAAGCCTGCTGATGATCGGCTCACCCACGCAAACCGACGGGACGCTGTGGCCCTTCCTGCTGGCCGGCGCCCTGGCGGCGGCGGCGCTGCTCAACCGCATCGGCCGAGACTGAGACCAGGCCAGCACGGCACCTGGTTCAAGCTTCCCCAAAAAAAACCGCCTGCCCCGAAAGGGAGCAGGCGGTTTTGCTTTCAGGCCGTGTCAGCGGCTGGCGTTCAGTTCAGCACACCCAGGCGCTTGTTGATGAACCATTGCTGAGCGATCGACAGGATGTTGTTCGTCAGCCAGTACAGCACCAGGCCAGCCGGGAAGAAGAAGAACATCACCGAGAACAGCAGCGGCATGATCCACATCATCTTGGCCTGGACCGGGTCCGGAGGCGTCGGGTTCAGCCAGGTCTGCAGCAGCGTCGACAGCGTCATCAGCGCGGGCAACACATAGTACGGGTCCATCACAGACAGGTCGGTGATCCAGCCGATCCACGGTGCGTTGCGGATCTCGACCGAAGACGACAGCACGGAATACAAGGCGATGAACACCGGGATCTGGATCAGGATGGGCAGGCAGCCACCAATCGGGTTGACCTTCTCTTCGCGGTAGATCTTGAGCATCTCCTGCTGCATCTCCTGCGGCTTGTCCTTGAGGCGCTCACGCAGCTCCTGGATGCGCGGGTTCAGCGCCTTCATCTTGGCCATCGACGCGTAGGCCTTGGCGTTGAGCCAGTAGAAGGCAGCCTTGAGCAGCACCACCAGGGCCACGATCGCCCAGCCCCAGTTGCCGATCAGGTCGTGCAGGAAGTTCAGCAGCAGGTACAGGGGTGCGGCCAGCAGGTGGGTCCAACCATAGTCCTTGACCAGGTCCAGGCCGGGAGCCAGCTCGTTGAGCTTGTCTTCTTCCTGCGGGCCGACGAACAGCACCGTGTCCAGTGCCTTGCTCTGGCCGGCTGCGATCTCGCCCATGGGCAGCAGCATGCCGCTGGCGTACAGGTTGGTCGAGACCTTCTGCACGTAGAACTCGCGCGGCAGCTTCGGGTTGTACAGCCAGGCCGATGCAAAGTGGTGCTGCACCATCGCGACCCAGCCGTTGTCGTCGGTCTTGACGAACTCGGTGCTGCCCTCTTCGATCTTGGTGAACTCCAGCTTCTGGTACTTGCCCTTGTCGTTGAAGACCGCCATGCCGGTGTACGCCACCGGACCTTGCAGGAAGGCCGGGCCGGAAGGTCCCTTGGGCGGCGTGCCGTCACGCTGGAGCTGCACGTACAGCTGCGGGCTCACGGCGGCGGGCGAGCCGTTGACCACCTCCTGCTTGACGTCGATGGCGTAACCACCGCGCGGGAAGGTGTAGGTCTTGACCAGCTTGACGCCGTTGATGGCTTCGGACTCCAGCTTGACGACCAGTGCCTTGGCGCCCTCGGCCAGTTCGCGCTCGGTGCTCACCAGCTTGAACGGGGTCTTGTGCGTGGGCAGCTGCAGCGAAGCCGTGCCCACCAGGCCCGACTGAGCCAGGTAGGTGTGCACCTTGGAGTTGTCCAGCACCACCACGTTGCGGCTGCGGTCGTCCTGGTCCTGGTGCTTGAGCAGCTCCACACGAACCAGGCTGGCACCCAGGGTGTCGACCGTGACTTTGACCACGTCGGTGGTGAACACGAGTTGCTCGCTGGGCGCGGCGGCTGGCGCGCTGGCACCAGCAGCTTGGGCCGCTGCGGCAGCGGACGCGCCACCCAGGCCCTGGGCCGACTGGGGCACATCGGCCGCCGAAGCGCCCGAAGCACCGAGCGCCCCTTCAGGGCCAGAGGCCACGCTGGCCGCCGGTGCCGGCGCGAACAGGGAGGGTTGACCGGTGTGACGCAGCCAGCCATCCCACAACATCAGCAGCGAGACGGCGAACACCGACCACAGCAGGGTGCGACGCAGATCATTCATGGGTGAGAGGAATCCGACGAAGGGTTGGAAAAACGAGAAAACAGCTTGGGTGCCCGTTCGGGCACGGGGTCATGCCCGCCCGGGCAGCCCGGGTGGCAACGCAGCAATCGGCGTGCGGCCAGGTAGCTGCCAGCAGCCGGGCCATGGCGTTGCAAGGATTCGAGCGCGTACTGAGAGCAAGTTGGCGTGAAGCGGCAGGCCGATCCCAGCCAGGGACTCAGGAAAAACCGGTAGCCGCGGACCACGCCCATGAGCAAGGCGTTGACCGCCCCGGACAACCCGCCCAGCAGTTTGCGCAAACCCTGCATCATGCCCGAGGACCCCCCAGGCGCGCCCACAGCTCGTCCAATTCCTGGCGCACGGCGGCGCTCAAGGCTTCGGAAGCAGCGGACGGAAACAGCTTGCGGTCAAAGGGCGCACGCAAGCGCACCACCCAGCCATCGACCTCCGGCCCATGGCGACCAGCCGCCAGCACCTGGGGCGCGTGGCGGCGAAAGGCCTCGCGGGCCTGGTGGCGCATCAGGGAGCGGGTGACCGAACGGCGTGCCTGTTTTTTGGGCAGAACCAGACCGAGCCGCCAGCGCGGGCCCTCGGCCATGACCGAGTCATCCACAAGCAGGCTCACCCCTTCGGCTGAGCCTGTTGACAACTCGCCTGCGTGCATTGACGCCGGCACAGGCTCGGGCACAAGGGATTGCGCCTGAGCTGGCTCTGGCCGCAGCAGCACGTGCAAAGAAAAATGCGCGGTGCGGGCCACGGGACGCGTGCCCAGAGACCGTTGGAAATCGGCAGATTTCAGGCTGGGTGCACGCACGGCGCGGATGCTCGCAAGAGGGGTTCAGTCGCGACAAGGCCGGGCTGAACCCGGCCTCGTTGTCGCCAGCGGGGGCTGCTCACCCAAGGTGCGCAACCCACACCAGCCCATGCCGACGGTGCGTCGGCTGGGCCACTCAGTGGATCACAGACCCAGGCGCTTGCGGCCCTTGGCGCGACGAGCATTGATGACCTTGCGGCCACCCTTGGTCTTCATGCGCACCAGGAAGCCGTGGGTGCGGGCGCGACGGGTCTTGGAGGGTTGGTAAGTACGCTTCATGATGGTCTTTCAAGGCCATGCACGACATGGCTGGCCAGGGAGGATGTCTCAAAGTCTGCGCCCTCACAGCCTGAGCGGGCAGCCTGACAGACGGCAGAACCAGCGATTACAGCAGGTTTTCCCCAAATGGTCAATGCCCACCGCACACCAGCGTGGATGAACGCCCCGGAACAGGGGCCCGATGCAGGGGGCCCTACCACGAACCATGGGGCTTGGCGAACGGGAAATTTCTGTGGATAACTGGCTTGCGAACGCGCCCGCCATGCTTAGAATTCGCCTCCCAAGGAAGGACTTGTCCACAACATGAGCGCTGCCGAACTGCCGCGGCCCCCCGCATCCGCCGACCACCGGCTCGACGACCCGGACACGCTCTGGCAACGCTGCTGTGCCCGCCTCGCCATGGAGATGCCGGAGCAGCAGTTCAACACCTGGATCCGGCCGCTGCCCCCCGCCGAGGTGCGCCGCGATGGCCCCGCCACCCAGGTCAGCGTGCGCGTGCCCAATCGCTTCATGCTTGACTGGGTGCGCACCCAATACAGCGCCCGCATCGAAGCCCTGCTGGGCGAAGAGCAAAGCGGCGAGGTCAAGCTGGAATTCGGCCTGGCACCGCGTGCCGCGGCCCCGGTGCCGACCGCCCGACCTGGCCTGGTGATGCCGGGTCGCGCCCTGCCGCCCAACGCCGCGCTGAACCAAGCCAGCTCGCAGCAGGCCATGCCGCAGCAGCAGGTGCCCAGCGAACCCGAACACCTCAGCGCCCCCGAGCGACAGGCCAACCGCAGCGGCCCGGCCATGGGCCACGGCTCGCCTCGCGTCATGGGCCTGAACCCCGCGCTGACGTTTGACAACCTGGTGCCTGGCCGCGCCAACCAGATGGCCCGCACCGCCGCCCTGCACGTCGCCGGCAGCCCTGGCCACATGTACAACCCGCTGTTCATCTATGGCGGCGTCGGCCTGGGTAAAACGCACTTGATGAACGCCGTGGGCAACGCCCTGCTGGCCGACAAGCCCGACGCGCGCATCCTCTACCTGCACGCCGAGCAGTTCATCTCCGACGTGGTCAAGAACTACCAGCGCAAAACCTTCGACGAGCTCAAGGCCAAGTACCACAACCTCGACCTGCTGCTGATCGACGACGTGCAGTTCTTCGCCGGCAAGGACCGCACCCAGGAAGAGTTCTTCAACGCATTCGAGGCCCTGCTGGCCAAGAAGGCGCACATCATCATGACGAGCGACACCTACCCAAAAGGGCTCGCCAACATCGATGAACGCCTGACCTCGCGCTTCGACTCCGGTCTCACGGTGGCCATCGAGCCGCCCGAGCTCGAAATGCGCGTGGCCATCCTGATCAAGAAGGCCCGCCAGGAAGCCATCGACATGCCCGAGGACGTCGCCTTCTTCGTGGCCAAGAACGTGCGGGCCAACGTGCGCGAGCTCGAAGGCGCCCTGCGCAAGGTGCTGGCTTTTGCCAAGTTCAGCCACAAAGAGATCACCATCAACCTGGCGCGCGAGGCCCTCAAGGACCTGCTGTCGATCCAGAACCGCCAGATCTCGGTGGAGAACATCCAGAAGACCGTGGCCGACTTCTACAAGATCAAGGTCGCGGACATGTACTCCAAGAAGCGCCCCGCCTCGATCGCCAAGCCCCGTCAGATCGCCATGTACCTGGCCAAGGAGCTGACGCAAAAGAGCCTGCCTGAGATCGGCGAGCTCTTCGGGGGCCGCGACCACACGACCGTGCTGCACGCCGTGCGCAAGATCGGCGGCGACCGCGCCAAGGACACCGAGCTGAACCAGCAGCTGCACGTTCTGGAGCAAACGCTCAAAGGTTGACGTCAAACAATCCCTGTCGACGGCATTCGGGCGGCCCCTCGGGGCCCCCGCCACCCCACCAAGAGGCCCACGGGCCTCTTTTTTCATGCCCTGGCGCCCCAGGGTTGGCCCAGCTGTCAAGGCACAAAGCTGTGGACAAGAAAAGAACAAGCACCCCCTTGTCCACAGCCCGCCGCGATTTTCCAAAGTTGTTGTCTGTTGTCCCCATCGCGAAGCCGGGTACGATCCACAGAGTTGTCCGGGGCGTAAATCCTTGATGGATCAGGACAAAATAGCGTTGTTCACAGAAAAAGTCGCCCTCTACTACGACGACTAATTTGAAAGATCAAGATGATTGTGTTGAAAGCAGCTCAGGAAAAAATCCTCGCCGCCCTGCAGTCCGTCGGCGGCATCGTTGAACGCCGACACACCCTGCCCATCCTGGCCAACGTCCTGATCCGCAAGAACGGCCCTGAACTCGAGCTCATCACCAGCGACCTGGAAATCCAGATCCGCACCAGCGCGCAGCTCGACGGCGACGCCGGCAGCTACGCCACCACCGTGGGCGCCAAGAAGCTGGGCGACATCCTCAAAAGCCTGCCCAGCGACCAGACCGTGTCCCTCACGGCCAACCAGAACAAGCTGACCCTGCAAGGCGGCAAGAGCCGCTTCGTGCTCCAGACCCTGCCGGCCGAAGACTTCCCGCTGGTGCAAGAGGCCGCCGATTTCGGCCCCGCCTTCAGCATCCCGCAAAAGACGCTCAAGCTGCTGATCAGCCAGGTGCACTTCGCCATGGCGGTGCACGACATCCGTTACTACCTCAACGGCATCTTGTTCGTGGCCGAAGGCAATACCCTGACCCTCGTCGCCACCGACGGACACCGCCTGGCGCTGTCTCAGGCCACGCTGGACGTCGAAATGCCCAAGCAGGAGGTCATCCTGCCTCGCAAGACCGTTCTGGAGCTCCAGCGGCTTTTGAAGGACGATGGCAAGGGCAAGGAAGGCGGCGATGGCAACGACAGCGAACAGCTCATCGAGATGCGCTTTGCCGGTAACCAGGCCAAGTTCAGCTTCGGCGGCCTGGAGTTCGTCACCAAACTGGTCGAGGGCAAGTTCCCCGACTACAACCGCGTCATCCCCAAGAACCACAAGCACCACATCACGCTGGGCCGCACCACCTTGCTGGCCAGCCTGCAGCGCGCCGCCATCCTCACGTCCGAAAAGTTCAAGGGCGTGCGCATGAACTTCGCGCCGGGCCTGCTGGGCATCGCGTCCAGCAACGCCGAGCAGGAAGAGGCCAAGGAAGAGCTCGAGATCGACTACGGTGGCGACACCTTCGAGATCGGCTTCAACGTCGGCTACCTGATGGACGTGCTGGTCAACATGAGCCAGGACATGGTGACCGTGTCCTTGCAGGACGCCAACAGCTCGGCGCTGATCACCAACCCCGAGTACGAAGGCTTCAAGTACGTGGTGATGCCGATGCGCATCTGAGGCGTCGCGCAAGCATCCCGCATCGGTCGGATGGCCGATGACGGATGGCCTGAATGGCCAAAACGGCCCCCGTTCACCCTTGAACGCGGGGCCGTTTGGTTTCCTGCGGCAACACTTGCGCGGGTAACCCGGTGGAACCTTTCTCACGGGGTTGATACGCTACGGGCTCAAACAACATCAGGAGGAAACCATGCGATTCATCGCATCTTTTTGCGTGGGCGTGTTCGCCTTGTGCGCCGGTTCGAGCTCACAAGCGGCTGACTTGCTTGGCGCTTCGGTCACGGCCAGCAACTTCAGGATCACCACCACCCACTTTGGCATCACGAAGCCGCTGGATCAGATGTACTTCTATGACACCACCACCGATTGGCGGGTGGTTCACGGGTACCAAAACGCGGACGAGATTTTTGGTGACAACGACCTGTACTACACCAAAGCCAACTGGCTTGTGGCGACGAATGGCACAACCTACGACACCAGTTCTCAACAAGGCAAAGTCCAAATCCACGACGAACCCGGGTCGGTCACGCTGAAGCAAGCGTTTCCAGCCACGGAATCGTTCAAGCAAACCATGTCTCGTCCCGACATCAAGAACATTCCATGGAGTGATTCTCGCGCTCGGATGCAGCGTCTGGACACCGACATGGTGCTCAACCGCGGTTATGGGTTGTCCTTTTCGCTTCCTGGAAACGCCACTCTGGATGTCTACATGGACATCACTCTGAGCAACTTGGTCGATCCTGGCCTGTTCTTCACGGATGCGACGCTGGCACCTGCCCTGGGTCAGACGGTCACAGGTGTGAGTGGAAGCTCCTCAGCGAGCTTTTCCATGTCGTTACGAGGTGAACGGACGGGCTCCTCTGCAACTGTCTCTTCTTCCAGTTCGTACGTGATCGATCACCAAGGCAAGGTCACGACGTCTGGCATTGGTAACCAAGGCCCCCAGACACTCCACGTTCACTTCTGGAACAACACCCAATGGGCCGAGCAGGTGAACTTTGATCTGAGTATGCACACCGAGAACGACCTGCGCACGACCTTCGATCCGACGCTGGTCGGGGCAGTGCCTGAGCCAGGCAGCGTGGTGCTGGCGCTCGTCGGCCTGGGCCTGACCGGCCTGTTTGCCCGCCGCCGCTGCCATGGCGACTGCTTTCGTGAACTTCCGGGCTGGATCCACCGACAACGGGATGTCCATTTGCTGCCTTGAGATCATCAAGAACCTGCCGGATTACGCATATTCCGTCCTGAAAGTTCAGGAGCTGGCCAGGGATGGCGTGGGCTCTTTGGGTCGGGACCATGCGCAGGCATCGATGGAGCAGTCTTTCTCCTACATCATCCGCAACCACAGCACCGTGAACCAGAACCTGTACTTCGGTTTGTCGGTGATGGCGCGGGCTAACGCAGCTCCGATCCCGGAGCCGAGCTCTTGGGCCCTGTTGCTGGTTGGTTTGAGCTCGATGGGTGCCGCTTCTGCCTGGCGCCGTCGAATCGTCGGCAAATGACCTCGGACAAAAATTCTTCAGGGAAACAAACCATGCGAATCACTGCATCCATGGCCGCGGCCATCTTGTCTGTGGGGACCATTGGGGCGGCTCAGGCTGCTGACCAGGTCGCCAGCGCAAAGGTGCAACTCACCAGCCTGAGCTATCAGCTCACGGACCTCACGCCAAGCGATGGCCTGGGCACCTCCTTCGAAAGCCACCTGCGTTGGTCTGGGAAGAATTCGATCGCAGGCGTGAGCTTCGGTGTTCAACGCCTGACGTCGTCGGGTTCTGGCGTGGAGGTCCAGGCCATCGACATTGCTGGCACCTACACCCATGAGGGCAGCTTCTTCACCCAGCCCTCCTTGAACGCGTCCTTGCTTTCGGGCGAAGCCAGTGCGACCCGTGGTGGCAGCGGTGCCCAGGCATCTGTCAACCTTGACAACAGCCGCTTCGCAGAGGGCTTTGATTACTTCGATTTCCAAGGGCACCGCGAGGGGGGGGCGGTGCTCTCGTCCCGCGTGAGTGCCGAAACCGCGACGCATCGCCTGGGGGCTGGCACCGAGCTGTCTTTCATTGCCACGTTCACCTTGAGCGTTTCGGTCGATGCCGCATCCCTGATCGGCTTGACGCAAGGTGAAACCTTGCGGGTGCGCAGCCAGGCGGACCTGACCATGGGCTTCAAGCCTGATCACTGGCAATCGACCGCTGACATCGACTTCGAATTGGGTTCGCTGCAGCAGTCCTTCACCGTCTTCCAGGACGTGGGCCCTGATGGTGTGATCGCAAGCGGCGAAGAAAACGTCCGGAGCCAGACCTTCACGATCACGGGTCTGGTGCGCAACCGCAGCAACCATGCCGTCTACCTCGACGGTGGTTGGCAGATGAATGCCTTGGCCCGTGTCACCCCGGTGCCCGAGCCCTCTGCCTGGGCCTTGTTGCTGGCAGGCGTCGCCTTCGTGCCGTTCGCTCGCCGTCGTCAACCCGCCTGAACACCGAGGAAGAGCTCCATGATTCGTTTTGCACCCCAAGCCGTGTTGGTCGCAACCTTGTCGGTGGTCGCGGCGTCTGCGCAGGCTGCACCCAACCTGTTCGAAGGCCAAGCCTCGATCTCTGAATTGAGCATTGAAGTCATTGACCTGCGTCCCGATGATGGCGTGGCGGCTGCCTTTGTTTCGGGAAAGCACACCCTGACGGGTTCGACCAGCACGACGCTGGAGCCATTCCTTGCCCCTTCGTTTGGCGTGATCGACGCCGGGTATCCCTCGGCGGGTACCAGCACTCAACAAGGCATCAAGCAGTTGATCGGTGGCCCAGACTTCCAGTTCCGGGTGCCTGATTCGCAGACAGGCTTCGGCCGCACCGTTGGCGACTACACGGTCAACGTGGTCGCACCGCTGGCTGAAGTACTGGGCCCCGACTTCATCACCAACCCGCAGCCAGGCATGGGCTTCGATGCCGGCATGTCCATCAAGACCCAGTCCTGGGTGCTCAAGGCGGGAACGGAGGTGCACATCTCGGGCGTGATTGACCTGTCAATGCGCAACGACCTCACGCAGCTGCCGCCGTACTTTTTTGATGGCTCACTTTGGTTCTTTCCAAACCAGTACGCCAAGGTCGACGCGTCCTTGGGTTTCACGGTTGTGGGGGGGAACGCGGCCGATGTGTTCGTGGGGGCCTCCTCTGCCCACGCCGAATTCAACACCGGTGTGCTGGAGCTGTCACAGCAAATCGACGAGAGCCTGTCGGAAAGCTTTGTCTTGGTTGCCCGCAACCTGGGCACCACCGATGTGGTGCTGAACTCCAGCCTGGACTTGAAAGCCCAATACCTGGTGGCCACGCCCATCCCCGAGCCCAGCAGCGTGGCTATGGTGCTTGCCGGCTTGGGATTCATGGGCTGGCGAGTCCGTCGTCGAACAGTCGCTTAAACTTGAGCAAATGGCCATCTGCGCCTTGCTTTGACCAACAAAGGATCAGGAGAGAACATGCGAGCACCTTTTTTGAACAGCACCAATGGCTTGTTGGCCGCGGGCTTGGCCCTCGCCACATTCACGATCGGTCAGTCGGCCTTCGCTGCAGGCCCCATCGTGGCCAGTGCCACGGCAACCCTCAGCAATCTTCAGCTTCAAGTGAGCGATTTCCGCTCAGACGACGGCATCGCAGCTGGTGCGACCTGGCTGGCCACCGGCATCGGTGAAGCCCGTGCATCTTGCTGCGATGGGGACCAAGACTTCGCTTACGCCGCGTGGCGGGTGGTCAGATTCGAGCATGGCAAGGTCTCGAACACCGCGCTCAATGGCGTGAGCCTGCCAGCAGGTGTGGCCTCAGCTCGCGGAACAGCTGACGGTGTGCGGGCGACCTTGTCTGTCGACGCGGACCACATTGGACGCATCCACCCGGCAGGCCACATGTATCCCGCCAGCACCTTGTCGGTCAGCGCCAGCTTCTCAGGTGGTTTGTATGGTTTGCTGCTGCAACCTGGCACCGAAGTGCGTCTGACGGGGCAAACAAGCCTGGATGCGGCCTTGAACCTCTTGAACTCTGATCGCCTTGGCATGCCCGACACGCCCGATGTGTTCGGTTCGGTGAGTGGCGAAGCCTATTTCCGTCTCGAGGGCTTGATGGGTGACGATGCACTGCAGGTCCTGATTCGACCCGACGGACCTCAGGCATTCACGGGTGGTGTCGTCTCCCAGCAGAAGTCCAGTGGGCAGATCGTGGCGGGTTCTGCTGAACTGCATGAAAGCAACTCGTTCACCTACGTGATCCGCAACAACGGAACACAAGCCAGGTCGGTCACATTCGCGCTGGGTGCCAGCGTCGATTTTTCCGGTGACCATGGCAGCGTGAGCGCGGTGCCCGAGCCGCAATCGTGGGCACTGTTGGCCGTGGGCTTGCTGGGTTTGGGTGGACTCCGTCGTCGTCAACGAGCCCGCAAGCTGCCCAAACAGCTGGCAGCGGCTTTGTGCCTTGGCGCGGTCTTGGCCCCCCTGGGTGCTCAGGCTGCTCCGCTCGTCTCAGCCAAAGGAAGCATCCGAGGCGTCGATGCCTACGGCGAATCGACCAGCGGGTTCGAGATCGACCCTCAGTCTGAAGCGTTCAGCGTGAAGGTCGACAGTTATGGCTCGGGTGGTGATGACCCCATCCTCGACCCCTACATCAGCTTCAACGCCACTGCTGCAAGTGGTGCTTCCGGTTGGGGCGTGAGCGTCAGCACCCTGTACCTCGCCTACTACCCCAGCGGACCTGATCACATCTATCCCGCCCCCTCGACTGCGGTGAGCCTCGAGTGGTCTGACACCATCACGAACAGTGGGGCCAACAAGGGCTCTGCCGCTCTGAGCTTTGGATTGTCGACCTTCCTCAACAACTCCAATCTCTTTCAAGCTGACATGAAGGCTTCGATCTGGGTCGAGGGGCAGACTTCACCGGCGTGGACCACAGGTTTGAGCTACGACGGATTGCATGTGACGTTCTCAGGGGCAGACCTGGGCCTGAGCGAAGAAAGCCTGGGTGTGTTGTCGCTGCCTGTGAACGTTCAGCTTGGCGACCTGGCCATTGGCGATTCTCTGAAGGTGCGCTTCAGCGTTGAGTTGTCTGCCACAGGTGAAAACGGCCACTTCAACTTTTCTGTTCAGCAACCCCTGCTCAAGCTCGTGAGTTCGCCCGTGCCCGAGCCCGACGGCACGGCAATGCTGCTGGCTGGCCTGGGCCTGACCGGCCTGTTTGCCCGCCGCCGC
>NZ_DCXA01000103.1:4803-6414 GCF_002328915.1 Aquabacterium sp. UBA2148 | reverse complement strand
CGGTGTAGGCCACGCCGATGGCCCCGATGTAGCCCAGGCTGGACGCCGCCGCCGCACCGATCGCCCCCCACATGGGCACCCACCACAGGCCCAGGCCCACGCTGAGCAACAAGGACAACGCAGCGATCATCCCCGACAGGTGAGGCCGCCCCAGGTGGTTGGTGTAGAAGGCCGACAAGCTCGAGGCCGCTGCGTAGGCCGCCACCCCCGGCAACAGCGCGAACAGGGGCCACAGCGACGCCCGGTAAGGCTCACCCAAGGCCCATGGCACCGCCCACCAGGCCCCCAGCAGCAGCACCGGCGCTGCAGCCAGGGTGGCCAGCACATTGATGCGCACCGCCTGCACCGTGGTGGCCGCAGCGACCGCGCGCTCGGGGTGTCCAATGCGCGCATACAGCGACACCGTCACCGACGAAGACAACAGCCACAGCAACTCCGCCACCGTCACGGCCACCGAGTAGGTGCCCACGGCTTCCAGGCCATGGAAACGCTCCACCAGGAACAAGGACGCGCGGTAATTCAACAGGCTGATGACGTTGGTGACCCCGATGGTCGCGACAAAGCGCCACTCCTCACGCCAACTCGGCGATGCCTGCCAGCCCCCCTGCCAGGCATCGTCGCGCTGGCTGGCGTGGCGCAAAGCGGCCAGGGCCGTCAGCAGGGCGACGACGGCCTTGCCGCTGACCCACGCAATCAACACCATCACCACCACCGGCGCCCGACCCACGTAGTCGGTGGTCAACCAACCTGCGCCCAGCAATCCAGCCAGCACGAGCGCCGGGGCCGCCACCTGCGCGAGGTTGATGGGCCACATGCGCCCCTCCCCCAACCAAAGCCCGGTGGCCGTCGGCACCAGCAGCAAAAAGGGCGCACCCAAGGCGAGCAGCCACAACTGCGAATAAGGCAGCGTCTGCGCATGCCACGACGCGGCCAGCAGCCCCACAGCCGCCAACACCCCCAACAACACCGCCGCCCGCAACACACCGAGCAACATGGGCAGGGCCGGCCACGCCTGACCCGCCACCTGCCGAGACACCTGCCGAGCCAGCCACAGGCCGAGCCCGGAGAACAGCGTCAGCAAGGCCGATTCGACCGCCACGAACAAGGCGAACGCACCCTGCACCTTCGGGCCCATTCGCGCCACCATCACGGTGATGGCCAGCCCCAATCCGACGATGGCCAGCTTGGCGACGAGGTTGCCCAGCGCCGCCCGGGGCACCGCCGCCACCTGGGACTGCACCCATCCCCTGAGGGCGGCCGAACGCGAGTCGGCAACAGGGGGGCGAGAAGGAGGCGAAGTCGGCATGGCCGGGATTGTCGCGCACACGGCAACCCGGCCACCCGCCGCATGCTCAACATCGCCTTCACGGTGCTCAAGCAATGATCGTTCGTCAGGCGGGTGCCGGCTCACTACAGTTCGGCCATGAGCCCAGCCCACCCCCTTGACTCGCCCAGGCCCTGCGCCATCGTCATCGTCATCGGCGTCGGCGGCATCGCCGGCATCGGCGGCGCCACCGCCTTGCACAGCGCCCAACAAGGCCTGCCCGTCTTCCTGGTCGGCCGAACCCCCACCAAGCTGGAGTCGCTGGCCGAAGCCATCCGGCAAGCCGG
>NZ_DCXA01000103.1:671-4772 GCF_002328915.1 Aquabacterium sp. UBA2148 | reverse complement strand
AAGCCGGTGGGGTCGCGCACGTGCACGCTTGCGACCTCGGCGAGCCACACGCCATCGATGCGCTGTTCACAGCCATCGACGCTTCCGGACACGTGCCCGAGTTCGTGGCCTTCAACGCCGCTTACCTCAACATGCCGCGCCTCCTTCTGAGCACCTCGACGCGCTTTTTCGAAGGCAATTGGCGCGTGACAGCGCTGGCCGGCATCTTGTGCGCCCAGGCCGCCGGCCAACGCATGGTGCGCAGGGGTCGGGGCAGCATCCTGGTGACCGGGGCCTCCGCCTCCATGCGGGGCAAACCGCTGTTTGCCGCCTTCGCCTCTGCCAAGGCCTCGCTCAGGGCCTTCACCGCCTGCCTGGCACACGAGCTCGCACCTCAGGGTGTGCACGTGGCGCACGTCGTCATCGACGGCGTGGTCAAGGGCGATCGGGCACGGCAAGCCTTCTTCGGCCTCGGTGCCCTGCTCAGCTGGTTGCTCAAGCGCGATGGGCGCCTGGCACCTCAAGAAGTGGCCCGCAGCTACTGGGCCCTCCACCAACAGCCCCCGGGGGCCTGGACCCATGAAATCGACCTGCGCCCCCATCAGGAGCCGTTCTGACCATGCCGAGCCCACCCCACACCGCACCCGCTGATGCCCCTGCCCACGGCCGCGTCTGCCTGTTCGCCCCACCTGGCGCCCTGGCCCTGGCCGACTTGCTGCGAGACCAAGCCCAGGCCCGAGGCATGGCCTTCGAACACCACGACGCACACGTGCCCGACCCCGATGCCCTGCTCGCCACGCGCCGCCCACCCGGGCGACCGCTCAGCCTCGTGGTCTTCGCAGGCGACCCCGCGCCAGGCGGATCCGCGCTGCACACCCCGGCCTCGGCCTGGCAGGCCGCTTGGGCCAGCCATTGCCTGGCCGGCCTGCGTGTCGGGCAAGCGGCGATCCGTGCGATGCGCCCCCAGCGACACGGCACGCTGATCTACCTCGGGCACCACGCTGGCGTCACCGACGCGCAGGCCGTGCGACGCCTTGACCCCAGCGCCTTCAGCGCCAGCCAGGCGGTGGCCAGCGCGGGCCTGCGCGCGCTCAGCCAGTCCATGGCCCGCGCCTTCGGGCCGCAGCGTGTGCATGTGGCGCACGTGGTGATGGATTCCCCACTCGCCGGCGACACCCACCCAGATGCCATCGCCCAGGCATGCTGGCTGCTGCACGACCAGGGCCCCTCGGCCTGGACCCACGAAATGGACCTGCGCACAGGTTGCGCGTCGGCGTGATCAGCCCTGCCGCGCGAGCACCAGCCGGGCCCCGCCCCGAGGGGACGGCAAGTTCGTACAATAGCGGGTTCGGGGCGCGAGACCGGTGACACCGGTTTTCGGCAGCGCCCCCCACCCGAGCCAGCACATGACCACGCCCCAACACCCCGCCCAAGCCGGCGCCAACCCCGACGCCGTTTCCACCGAGCCTCAGGTCGACACCAACAAACTGGTGGCCGAGCGCCGCGAGAAACTGGCCGCCATCCGGGCCCAGGGCGTGGCTTTCCCCAACGACTTCAAGCCCGCCGACCGCGCTGCAGCCCTGCACGCCGCCCACGACGGCACCGAGCCCGAGGCCCTCGAAGCCCAGGCGGTCAAGGCCATCGTCGGTGGTCGCCTGATGCTCAAGCGCGTCATGGGCAAGGCCTGCTTTGGCACCCTGCAGGACGCCACCGGCCGCATCCAGGTCTACGTCACGCTCGACAACGTCGGCGCTGAAACCCTGAACGCCTTCAAGCACTGGGACCTGGGCGACATCCTGGGCGCCGAAGGCACGCTGTTCAAGACCAAGACGGGCGAGCTCTCCATCAAGGTCACCGGCATCCGCCTGCTGACCAAGGCCCTGCGCCCGTTGCCCGACAAGTTCCACGGCATGACCGACCAGGAGCAGAAGTACCGCCAGCGCTACGTCGACCTGATCGTCGACGAGCACTCGCGCTCGCGCTTCATCGCCCGCAGCAAGGCCATCGCCTCCATCCGCGCCTTCATGGTCGACAACGGCTTCCTGGAAGTCGAAACGCCCATGATGCACCCCATCCCTGGCGGCGCCAACGCCAAGCCCTTCACCACCCACCACAACGCGCTGGACCAGGAGATGTTCCTGCGCATCGCGCCTGAGCTCTACCTCAAGCGCCTGGTGGTCGGCGGCTTCGAGCGCGTGTTCGAAATCAACCGCAACTTCCGCAACGAGGGCGTGTCAGTCAGGCACAACCCCGAGTTCACGATGATGGAGTTCTACGCGGCCTGGTGGAACCACCGCGACCTGATGGACTTCACCGAGAGCATCCTGCGCCACGCGGCGATGGCCGCCGTCGGCACGGCCAAGCTCACTTACGGCGGCAAGGACGTCGATCTCGAATCGCCCTTCGAGCGCCTGACGGTGCGCGACTCGCTGGTCAAGCACGCCGGCCTGACCCCGGCCGAAGCCGATGACGCCGCCGTGCTGCACGCCAAGCTCAAGCAGCTGGGCGAAGAGCCGCCGGCCCGCTGGAGCCTGGCCGAGCTGCAGTTCGGCCTGTTCGAAGCCGCCGTGGAAGAAAAGCTCTGGCAGCCGACCTTCATCATCGACTACCCTGTTGAAGTCAGCCCGCTGGCGCGCGCCTCCGACGCCAACCCCGGCATCACCGAGCGCTTCGAGCTGTTCATCACCGGCCGCGAATACGGCAATGGCTTTTCCGAGCTCAACGACCCCGAGGAGCAGGCCGCCCGCTTCGCCGCGCAAGCCAGCGCCAAGGACGCCGGCGACGAAGAAGCCATGTACTTCGACGCCGACTACATCCGCGCGCTCGAGTACGGCCTGCCCCCGACCGGCGGCTGCGGCATCGGCATCGACCGCCTGATGATGCTGCTGACCGACGCGCCCAACATCCGCGACGTCATCCTGTTCCCGGCCCTGCGCCGCGAATGAGCGAGCAGCACCCGGCCTGGTTGATCGGGCCCTGCTTGCTGGCCTGGCTCAGCATCTGGGTCCTGGGCAAGTTGTGGCGCACGCCTGAACCCGCCCAGCCAGGCCGAAACGCCAGCATCGACGGGCTTCGGGGCCACCTGGCCTTGGCGGTGTTCCTGCACCACGGCGTCATCTGGCACGGCTACCTGAGAACCGGGCGATGGGAGGCCCCGTCCACCAACCTGTTCAACCAGTTGGGGCAGGCCAGCGTGTCGCTGTTCTTCATGATCACCGCCTTCCTCTTCGTCGGGAAGTTGCTCGACAAGCGAGGCCAAGCGATCGACTGGACACGGCTTTACGTCTCGCGCGTGATGCGGCTGACGCCGCTCTACCTGATCGCGGTGCTTGGGGTGGTGACCCTGTGCGGCGCGCTCACCGACTGGACCTTGCAAACCAGCCTGCCGACGCTCGCTCGCGCTTTGCTGCACTGGTTCTTCTTCACCATCGGCGGTGCAGCCGACCTCAACGGCGTCGAACAAACCAACCTGATGACCTCGGGCGTGACCTGGTCGCTGCCGCTGGAGTGGATGTTCTACCTGCTGCTGCCCACCCTGGCCTTGCTGCTCAGGCGCGACACCCGCTGGTGGATGGCGGCAGCGACATTCCTGGCTGCCTGGGCCATCTGGGCCCACCACAAGGACGCGTGGATGCTCCGGGCGTTCGCCATCGGGGGCCTGTCGGCCTGGGTCAGCCAGCAAGCCGGGGTCCAACAACTGGCCCGCAGTCGCATGGGGTCGGTGGGCGCGGGGGTTGCGCTGGCCGTGGCATTGCTTGCCACGCACCAGGTCCGCGAGTGGCGGCCGATGTTGGCGCTCGCCATCGCCTTCACGCTGGTCGCTGCTGGCAACACGCTGTTCGGCGCCCTGGTTTCGCGCACCTCGCGCGCACTCGGGGACCTGGCCTACGGCATCTACCTGCTGCACGGCCTGATCTTGTACGGCTCGGTGCATTTCCTGATCGGATCGGATCAGGCCGCAACGCTCACGGTCGCCCAACACTGGGGGTGGCTCACGGCCTTGACCCCCGTGCTCATCGCCCTGGCATGGGCGGCCTTTCACCTGGTCGAGCACCCCTGCATGGGGATGACGAACGCCGTCACCCACCACGTCAAGGCTCGATTGGCAGGCTGGCGCTTGAT
>NZ_DCXA01000103.1:0-588 GCF_002328915.1 Aquabacterium sp. UBA2148 | reverse complement strand
GGCTGGCGCTTGATCGCGCGCCGACGCTGAGCCCACTCGCGAGCAAATCAGGCCTTGTCGGGGCCTTGTCCTACACGGCAACACGCGCCAGTCCGACAAGTTGCCGACGGCAGCGCAAGCACCATTTCTCCACCGGGGCAGCCAGCCCCTTCACGCAAGCCCCACAGGGCATCAAGGAGAAATGACATGCAACTCAACCGAATGCTCATTGCCGCCGTGGCCGCTGCCGCATCGCTGACCTCGCTGCCGGGCTGCGCTGTCTCCCGCGAGCAATCAACGGTCGGTGAATACATCGACGACGCCACCATCACCGCCAAGGTCAAGGCCAGGTTCGTGGAAGACAAGTCCGTGGACGCGACAGCCATCAGCGTCGAGACACTGGGCGGCGAGGTCATCCTCTCGGGTTTTGCCAAGTCCAGCGCCGAGAAGACCCGCGCTCAGGAACTGGCTCAGCAAGTCAAGGGCGTGCGCTCCGTCAAGAACTCGCTGGAAGTGCGCGGTTGATCGCCTGATCACCCCTCCCAGTTGCCACCCGGTGAAATCGGGTGGCTCGCACGGCGCGCGTGTCGGACAAGTCCTACACGCGCG
>NZ_DCXA01000236.1:5369-7853 GCF_002328915.1 Aquabacterium sp. UBA2148 | reverse complement strand
CGGTGGTGCCCCGCGCAGGGCCGGCTCACACCCAGCCCACCCAGCGAGCCACGCACCACCCGCCGCACGAAAACCAACCCAACCAACAGCCAAGGTGCTCAGACCGCGTCCACCTGCTGCCTGATCACCTGCGGCGCCATGCTGGGCACCGCCCTGGCGATGCGCTCACGCAGTGCTTTCACGCGTGGGTGGTCCCAGTGCTTGTCGAAGAAGTAGTGCATCACGGTGTTGACCAGCGGCTCGACGAAGGTGACGACACCGGCCACCGTGACGCTGCCCGTCATGGCGTAGGTCACGCTGAAGGCCGTGATCACGTGCATCACGCCGAATGTTGCGGTCTTGGCCATGGTGAGCTCCTTTGCTGGGTGAAACGCCGAGATGTTTTTGAGAATGGTTCTCATTGTTCGGGGTTGGGTGCAAAAGATCCAGGCAATTGCTCAAATTGTTTTGATAGATTTCGTTGATGGGTGGGGCGTGGAGGCCACAACGCGTGGCGTCCCAGGGCAGCCCCCCTCGGCGCACCCGGGGCTTTGTTGAATACTCCACGGATTGCCTGGAGCCCGACCATGACCCTGTCTCGCCCGACCTCTCCCGCCTCTCGCCAGCGTGGCCGCATGGCCTGGATCGCTTCCTGGGCCACGCCCCTGGTGGCCGCTGCGGCCTACCTGCTGTTCTGGCCCATCCCTGTCTCGCCGGTGCCCTGGGAGGCCCCCAAGGACGCGGGCTACACCGGTGCCCACCAGCCCAACGAGCGGCTCAAGGGCCTGCAGCGCATCGCCCTGGGCGAGGGGCAGAGCGGGCCGGAGCACATGGTGGCCCACCAGGGCTGGCTCTACACCGGTCTGAGCAATGGCGAGGTCATCCGGGTCGACACCGCCACCACCGGCAAGCGCGAGACGGTGCTCAACACCGGCGGTCGACCACTGGGCCTGGATGTGGACGAGCAGGGGCGCCTGCTGATCGCCGACGCCTACAAGGGCCTGTTGCGTGTGAGCGGCCAGGGCGCTCAGGCAAAGGTTGAGCCCATCCTCACGAAGGTGTCGCACCCCGTGCCCGATGACCCGGTCCGTTATGCCGACGCTGTCAAGGTGGGCCCGGGTGGCACGCTGTGGCTGACGGACGCCTCGCGGCGCTTCGGGGCCCAGGAAAGCGGCGGCACCTTCGAAGCCAGCGTGCTCGACATCCTCGAGCACAGCTGCTCCGGCCGCCTGATCGCGCAGGACCCGGCCACCCTGCAGGCCCGCGTGGCCCTGACCGGCCTGTGCTTCCCCAATGGCATTGCCTTCTCGGCCGACGGCAAGCAGATGTTCTTGTCCGAGACTGCGACTTACCGCGTGCTCGCCATCGACCTGGCCAAGCTTTCGCTGGTGCGCACTTTTGATGGCCACGTCGGCGTGCCCACCATCCAGCAGGCCATGCAACAAGGCGCCGCCAAGGTGCTGATCGACAACCTGCCCGGCTACCCCGACAACCTGATCCGGGGCGAGGGCGGGCGCATCTGGGTGGGCCTGACCAAGCCGCGCAGCCCGGTCATCGATGCCGCAGCCCAGCACCCCATCATGCGCTCGATCACGCTGCGCCTGCCTCGCGCCCTGTGGCCTGTGCCCAAGGCTTATGGTCACGTGATCGCATTCGATGACACCGGTCGCATCCTGGCTGACCTGCAGGACCCGAGCGGCGCCTACCCTGAAACCACCGCGGTGACCGAAGCCGACGGCAAGTGGTTCGTGCAGAGCCTGCACGCGCACGACATCGGTTGGATGCCGGCTCAGGCCGATCAGCCAGCCCAGCCCTGAAGCAGCCGCCAGGCGTCCCAGCCGGTCTTGCCGACCAGCGCCGCGACCACGACCAGGAACACCCCGCGCACGAAGCCTGCGCCGTGCCTCAACGCCAGCTTCGTGCCCACGCTGCTGCCCAGCACATTGGCCACGGCCATGGGCAAAGCCAGCGCCCACACCACGTGTCCGGCCGGGATGAACCAGGCCAGCGCGGCCACGTTGGTGGCGAAGTTCAGGCGCTTGGCCGCTGCGCTGGCGTGCAGGAAGTCCCAACCCAGGCAGCGCACCAGCGCGAACACGAAGAAGCTGCCCGTGCCCGGGCCGAACACGCCGTCGTAAAAGCCGATGAGGCCGCCCAGGCCTGTGGCGGTGAGCGCTTCCGCTCGGGATGAGAGGTGCGGCGCATGCGTGTGCCCCAGGTCCTTGCGCCACAAGGTGTAGGCCCACACGGCCGTGAGCACCAGGGGCAGGGCCAGCCTGAATCGGTCAGCGGGCACGCGCGTGGCCAGCCAGGCCCCGATGAGCCCGCCCAGCATGGCCGCCACGATGGCACCCAGCAGCCGCTTCGACGGCAATTTCACGCGCTTGGCGAACTGCCAGGCCGACCAGCCCGTGCCCCAGATGGACGCGGCCTTGTTCGTGCCCAGCAGCGTGGCCGGCACCGCTTGCGGGAACAGCGCGAACAGCGAGGGCACGATGATCAGCC
>NZ_DCXA01000236.1:0-5305 GCF_002328915.1 Aquabacterium sp. UBA2148 | reverse complement strand
GAGGGCACGATGATCAGCCCGCCACCGCCCACGATGGCATCGACCAGCCCGGCGCCGGCCGAAGCCAGCAGCATCATGCCGAGGTTCGTGGCGTCGAGTTCAAGCATGTGGGCGTGCGTGCAAGAAAAAGCCCGGCGTCAGGCCGGGCTGTGATGGGCGGTTCACGCCTGCGATCAGGTGCGGATCTCGCCTTGGCCCAGCACCACGAACTTCATCGAGGTCAGGCCTTCGAGGCCCACCGGGCCGCGCGCGTGGAACTTGTCCGTGCTGATGCCGATCTCGGCGCCCAGGCCGTACTCGAAGCCGTCGGCAAAGCGCGTGGATGCGTTGATCATCACGCTGGCCGAATCGACCTCGCGGATGAAGCGCATGCTGTTGGGCTGGTTCGTGGTCAGGATCGAGTCGGTGTGGTGCGAGCCGTACTGGTTGATGTGGGCGATGGCCTCGTCTAGCGAATCGACCACCTTCACGGCGATGACCGGCGCCAGGTACTCCTCGTACCAGTCCTGCTCGGTGGCATCGACCACCTTGGCGCCAGGCACGTCGGTCAGGATGGCCTTGGCGCGGGCGTCGGCGCGCATTTCCACGCCCTTGTCGGCGAACACCTTGCCGATGAGCGGCAGGAACGCGGCGGCCTGCGCCGCGTGCACCAGCAGCGACTCGGTGGCGTTGCAGGGGCTGTACTTCTGCGTCTTGGCGTTGTCCGTGACCTTCACGGCCAGGGCCAGATCGACCACCTCGTCCACATAGGTGTGGCAGTTGCCATCGAGGTGTTTGATCACGGGCACCTTGGCCTCGGCGCTGATGCGCTCGATCAGGCCCTTGCCCCCGCGCGGGATGATCACGTCCACGAACTGCGGCATGGCGATCAGCTGGCCCACGGCGGCGCGGTCGGTGGTCTGCACCAGCTGCACGGCGTTGGTCGGCAGCCCTGATTCAGCCAGCGCGGCCTGCACCAGCTTCCACAGCGCCAGGTTGGAGTGGATGGCCTCCGAGCCGCCGCGCAGCACGCAGGCGTTGCCGCTCTTGATGGCCAGCGAAGCGGCCTCGATGGTCACGTTCGGGCGCGACTCGTAGATCATGCCGAACACGCCGATGGGCACGCGCATCTGGCCCACGCTGATGCCGGTGGGGCGGCGGCGCACGTTGGTGATCTCGCCGACCGGGTCGGGCAGGGCGGCAACCTGCTCGCAGCTCTCGGCCATGGTCTCGATGACCTTGTCGGTCAGGCGCAGTCGGTCGACCATGGGGGCGGCCAGGCCGTTCTTCTCGGCGTTGGCGATGTCCGACGCGTTGCGCGCCTTGAGCTCGCCAGCGTGGGCGCGGATCTGGCGGGCCAGGGCGAGCAGGGCAGCGTTTTTGCCTCCGGTGCTGGCGGCGGCCATCAGCGTGGCGGCGGCGCGGGCGGCCTGGCCGACGGCGTTCATGTAGTCAGGCACGCTCTGGCCTTCGGACCAGGTGACGGCGGTGGCGACGGATGTGGACGAGGCGTTGGCAGCGGTGTTCATGCCGTGATTGTCTCAAACCTGCCGACAGCCTGCACCCGCTATGCTGCGGGGGCTCCCTGCCGTCGCCCTGATTCCCGTGCCGGGGCTGTGTTGCGGGCGTGCCGACCCCTCATGCCCAAACATCATCAGGTCATCCACATCCACCCCGAGGCGCCGCCCAAGCCGCCCGAGGGTGCGCCCTGCAACGGCTGCGGGGTGTGCTGCCTGGCCGAGCCCTGCCCGGTCGGCATGCTGGTGAGCCGCAAGCGGCGTGGGGCCTGCGATTTGCTCCGCTGGTCCGATGCGCAGGGGCGTTATGTGTGCGGTCTGCTGGCCAATGCCGCAGTGAACGATGCCGCTGTGTGGTCCGGCCAACCTCGGCAACCGTTGTGGCACCGCTTGTGGCGCCGACTTTGGCAGACCTGGGCCCGCCGACTGATCTCCGCGGGCAGTGGTTGCGATGCGAGCATCGAGGTGGGGGAGGCGCCACTGCGCCCGCCACCTCGCCAGAAATGAACCCGTGCAGCCCGCCTACTTCGCGCGCTGCAGCAGGCCGCTCCTGCCTACGATGCTTTCATTGCCCCTTGACGGGCCCGCATCACCCACAGGAGACCACGCCATGCGCCAGAAACTGCTGCAACACCTGCTGTTCGCCGCCATCGCTGCATGGGGCTTGTACCTGACCCAGGGCGTGATCGGCGATGCCCCGCTGCGCGCCCAGGCCGAGTCGGTGAGCACGGCCATGTTGGCGCTGCGTTGATCGGACGTGGCGCCCTCAGCGCCAGCCGAACATGAAACTGCGCGCCAGCAGCCGCTTGACGGGTGGCAACTGCTGCACCGCGCCCAGCCCCAGTCCCCGAATCGTCGCCAGGATCGGCGCCGGCCACGTGAAGCTGCGCGCCAGGAAATCGGTCGCGCCCACGAGCGCCAGCCGGTCAGGCTGACGCCGACGCTCGAACTGTCGCAGTGCCCTGCGCACCTTCATCTCGCGCGTGCCAGCATCGTCGTGGCCCGCCCAGCCCTGCGTCTTGAGGGCTTCCAGCAATTCGTGCACGTCGCGCATGGACAGGTTGAAGCCCTGGCCGGCCACGGGGTGCAGCGTCTGAGCGGCGTTGCCAATGCGCACGACGGCTTCGTCGCTGACCAGCCGGGAGTGTGCGTTGAGCCCCAGAGGGAAGGCCTTCAGCGGCGAGACCTCCAGGATGCGGCCCACGCGGTCGGGGAAGAGGCTGTTCAGCACGGTCATCCGCTGGGTCTCGTCGAGGCCGGCCACCGGGTCGTCCGAGCGCTGCACGCACCACACCAGGGCCGCACGCCTGCCGCTTTCGCCGCCAGCACGCACCGGACCGGGCGGCAAAGGCAGCAGAGCGGCCGGCCCCGAGGGGGTGAAACGCTCGTAGGCGGCGCCATCTTGCGCTGACGACTCCAGTCGCACCTGGCCGACCCAGGCGGTTTGCTCGTAGTCTCGGCTCACGCCCTGCGGCCATTGCAACTTGGGCTGGTCGGCGAAGACGCCGCCTTCGGCCACCACCACGAGGTCGAAGGTCTCGGCGATGTCGGCATCGACTTCGACGCCCTGGCCCATGGCGGTGTCCACGCGCTTGAGCCCCCTAACGGGCGTGCCAAAGCGCATGGCCAGGCGGTGCTCGTCTTGCTCAACGGCTTGCAGCCATGCGGCCTGCAGCGGCGCCACCAGGGTGCCGTAGCTCACCACGGCACCGAGCTGTGGCACACCTTGCTCGCGCGCGGTGATGCTGACTTCGGGTTGCCCGTTGCCTGGCCACAGGACCGTGGGCTGTTGCTGCGAGACGTGCACCTCCAGGATGGGGGCATGTTGACCCGTGCGCGAGATGGCGTCCCAAACACCGATGCGCCCGAGTTCCTGCACGGTGCCCAAAGACAAGGCCAGGGTGCGGGCGTCTTTGGCGATTTCGAGGTCGGCGGGGCGGGCGTCGAACACGGTGACGCTCGCCTCAGGCAGCGCTCGCGCGGCCTGCAAGGCCAGGCTCAGACCGGCAGGGCCGGCGCCAACGATGGCGATGCTGAGCGTGGGGGCGGTGGAGGTGGGCTGATCCATGGTGCGGCGGGTGAGGTGGTGCGCGCTGAGCCGTGATTGTGCGGCGAATCCGAAAGGGGCTTCCTATAATCGCCCGCGTCGGGCTGCAATTCGGCCCCCCATGCGCTGCTTCAGTGCGCGCTCAACAGCCCCCTTCGCCGCGTGACCTCTTCTTCATCCCCCGCCAGCTACCGAGCCCTTGCCGCAGCCGACATGGCTGAGGTCGACCAGGTCATCCACCGTCGGCTGTCTTCGCAGGTCGCGCTGGTCAACCAGATCTCGCACTACATCGTCAGCGCGGGCGGCAAGCGCGTGCGACCCATGCTGCTGCTGTTGATCTCCGGCGCCTTGGGCAACCGTTCCAGCGAGCGCCATGAACTGGCCGCTGTCGTCGAGTTCATCCACACCGCCACGCTGCTGCACGACGACGTGGTGGACGAGTCCGACCTGCGTCGTGGCCGCAAAACCGCCAACGCCATGTTCGGCAACGCTGCCAGCGTGCTGGTGGGCGACTTCCTGTATTCGCGCGCCTTCCAGATGATGGTCTCGACCAACCGCCTGCGCGTGATGGAGGTGCTGGCCGACGCGACCAACGTCATCGCCGAGGGAGAGGTGCTGCAGCTGATGAACATGCACGACCCCGACATCTCGGTGGACGACTACCTGCGTGTCATCGAATACAAGACGGCCAAGCTGTTCGAGGCCTCGGCCCGCCTGGGGGCGCTGATCAGCGACGCCTCGCCCGAGGTCGAAGCCGCTTGCGCCGAATATGGCCGCACCTTGGGCACGGCCTTCCAGCTGATCGACGACCTGCTCGACTACGAAGGCAGCACGGCCGAGCTGGGCAAGAACATCGGTGACGACCTGCGCGAGGGCAAGCCCACGCTGCCGCTGCTGGTGGCCATGCAACGCGGCACGCCCGAAGAGGCCGCACTCATCCGCCAGGCCATCGAGCAGGGCGAAGTCGAGCGCATGGCCCAGATCGTCGAGATCGTCAAACGCACCGGCGCGCTGGACGCCACGCGCGAGGCCGCGCAGCAGCAGGCCGAGCGCGCCAAGCGCTGCCTGGAGCTGCTGCCAGCCAATGAGTGGCGAGAATCTCTGCTAGAATTATCGTTTGACTCGATTCACAGGTCGTCTTGAAGACGACAGGTGCCGTTGTCGAAATCGGGGTGTAGCTTAGCCTGGTAGAGCGCTACGTTCGGGACGTAGAGGCCGGAGGTTCGAATCCTCTCACCCCGACCAGGAATCACCCAAACGCCGCAGCTGGTCTGCGGCGTTTTGTTTTTTCGCAGTCGGATTTCGCCCGATCTCTCATCAGACCATGCGGTTTGACAGCGGGCCCGCCCACAGGTGACGCTCAGCCGCCGTTGCGCAACTCCTGCAGCAGCCGATCGACTTCCAGGCTGGCGCGTTCACGGTGGCGCTCGACGGCCTGACGGACGGTGTCCGGTGCGGCCCGGTCAACGTGAGCGTGCCTGGCTCGGCTGATGGCTCGCAAGGTGGGTTGCAGGGACTGCAGCGCGTCGATTTCGGTCAGCGCCTCCTGGCGGGCCTGCATCAAGTCCAGGGCCGCCCGGCGGGCGTCCGAGCTGAGTTCTTGCGGCGCGATCACCTGGTCGGTGGGGCGCCCCAAGTGGTTGCTCATCGTGAGCTGGCTCGATTGCGGGTCGGCGCGCCAGCCGGTCAACACGCGCGGCGTGGCTTGAGGATCCGGGCTGACCTCGACGCGGCCATCGGCGCGGTGCTGCCAGGACAGCCC
>NZ_DCXA01000087.1:5645-9604 GCF_002328915.1 Aquabacterium sp. UBA2148 | reverse complement strand
AGTCGAACATCACGCTGGTGCGGCGGGGCTTGCGGTTGCCCTCGTCTGCGCTGGCCAGGGCGGCGTTGACACCGAAGTTGACCGAGCCGCCATCGAGCTGATCAAAGCGCAGCCCGGTGCGCCACTGCGGCATGAATTGCCACACGCCCTGCAGGTACCAGCCCGATTGCGCCGAGCGGTAAGCGTCGGTGGAGTTGCCCGAGCCAGTGAAGTCGGCGGTGTCGTAGGTCACATCGCCACGCTCCTGGCGGCGGAAGTACTCGCCTTGCAACTGCACGTTGGTGAGCTTGGCGTTGCCGTTGGGCGCCCACTTCCAGACGCCATCGAGCGCCCAGATGCGGCTGCGCCCCGTGAAGCTGTTGACCAGCGGGTCGCTGCCACCGTTGGGATCTTCGGACTCCCACTCGCGGCCATCGGCACGGGTGCGCATCCACGACACGCCCGCGCGCCAGCTCTGGCTCAGCCCGATGTCGCCACCCGTGTGGGCCGACAGCAGCAGGGCGCCTGCGCCATTGCGGTTGCGCTCGCTGCCCGGGAAGTTGTTGCCATTGCCCAGCTCCATGCCGAGCTCGACGTAGCGCTGCAGCGGCAGCACCCAGCGGGCCTGCAGACCCTCCTGCCTGAACTGGCCACCCAGCAAGGCCTGGTGGGCCAGCGGCGCATCGACGAAGTCCCAGGCGTGGGCGTGCTGTTCGTTGAGGTAGCCCAGGCCCGCGAAGAACCGGCCGGCCTTCAGGCGCAGCCCTGCGGGCAGTGCGGTGGTCTGCACATAGGCTTCTTCGACCTCGGTTTCGTTCTCTGGCGTGACGGCCAGCGTCAGGGAGCCGTAGAACAGGTGATCGACGTTGGCCGCCAGCGTGATCTCGGACTCGCTGAGCGTCAGACCGCGCGAGCCGGGGCCCACCTCGCCACCCGTGGGCAGGAAGCCGGGGATGGCCCAGGTTTCGGGGTCCTTCGACAGGCCGTTGTAGCCGCCGCTCAGCACGGCTGACACGGAGGGGTTGAAGCCCGCCGCGCCCTGGCGGGCCATGGGACGGGCCGGGTCCAGCGGGGCTGGTCGATCGGGCGCTGCGGGCGCGGTGGTGGTGTTTGGCGTGGTGTTGGCCACCGCTGACGGCGTGGTCGCTGCGACAGCTGGTTGCTGTGAGCGCTGGGCCGCCTGAAGCCTGGCCTCGAGCGCCTGGATTCGGGCGTCGTACTGGCGGCGCATCTCGTCGAGCTGCTGGCGAAGCTCCTGGAGCGAGTCTGCAGAAGATGGGGCTGTGCTCTGGGCCCAGACCGGGGCGTTGCCCAGTGCGGTGCTCAGGACCGCAGCCAGGGCCAGGGCGCGCGGGGTGTGGGGCGCAGACAGGGGCGAGGCAATGCGCGCGCGCAGAGCGCCGCGTTGAGGAGTGCGGGACATGGTGATGCTTTCCCGGGCCGGTTTCGGATGTGATGGCCCGATGTGTTCGAAGCAGGCTTCGACCGAAGGAGGTGGCGCGGCCAGGAGCTCCTGCCTTTCAAGGGGCGGGCGCGTCGAGGGCCGACGGCATGGCGACGGGGGAGGCGAGCGCCTCAGGCCAGGAAAGCAGGGGGGCCACGAGCCCGGTGCGCCACCACCGTCGCAGCAGGCGCGACCAGGTCTGCCCTTGCCACCTGAGATGCGACGGCGTCGCAAACCGGCAGGCTCACCGCAGGCGTGCCCGAGGTGGCGTGGTCAAGGGCGTGAGCTGCCAGGCAACTCAGGCATTGGCTGTGGGCCGCATGGTGGTCGGGGTCGGCCTCGTGCTCGAGCGCGTGACGCAGCACCAGCTGCTGCGTCAGCAGCAACAGCAGGGCCAGTGCAAGGTGCAGCAGGCCGTGGCGCAGGTGTTTCGGGCTCGTTGGGAGGCGCATGAGGACGCAAGCTTAACGGATGCTTGCCAAGCGTCAGCGGCTGACCTTGGCGGCGTTGTTGCCCCCGGCCGCTTGAAGGAAGCGCGTCGGGTTCTGCTGAACCCCGTCAACCAGCACCTCGAAGTGCAGGTGCGGCCCGGTGGAGCGCCCGGTGTTGCCCACTTCGGCGATGCGCTGACCCCGCTTGACCAGGTCTCCTTGCTTGACCAGCATGCGCAGGGTGTGGGCGTAGCGCGTGACCAGGCCGTTGCCATGATCGAGCTCGACCAGCAGCCCGTATTGCGGATGGGGCCCGGCCGACAGCACCACGCCGCCCGCTGCCGCCACGATGGGGGTGCCCGGGTCGGCGGGGAAGTCGAGTCCGGTGTGCAGCGCCGGCCGCCCGGTGAAGGGGTCGCTGCGGAAGCCGAAGCCTGAGCCGATGGGGCCGTCCACGGGCTGCGTACTGGGCATCAGCAGGGCATCCAGGCGCTTCTCGAACAGGTGGGACTCGATCAGCGTGAGCACGTCGGCGTGGCGCTCACCCAGCGCGTGGAGGTGTTCGACCTGGCCGTTCAGCGCCGCGAGGATGTCGGCGGACGTGGTGGCGGGTCCGGTGTCTTTCAGCGACACCAGGGGGCCACCGGCTGCTGCAGCGACACCACTTGCCGAGCCCAGGGCACCTGACGCCCCCGAGGCGGCCGGGGTCGGTGCCTCGATGGCCTTGAATTCTTCGGCTTTCATGCCGGCCATGCCCGCCACGCGTTCGCTGACGGCCTCCAGGCGCAGCAGGCGGGCTTGCATCTCACCCACTTTTTCGGCCATGGCGTCGAGGTTCTCGCGCATGAATCGGTCGCGCTGGGCCAACTCTTGCCGCTCGACGAAACGCACCGCCTCGGAGATGATCGGCCAGCGCTCGTGGGCGGCCTTGAGCACCACGGCGTGGTACACAATCAGGCTCAGGATCATCAAGGGGATGATCAGCGCCAGCCCGGTCAGCACCAGGCTCCAGGGCGTGAACTGAAAGACCTTCGGCCTTGACAGCGCACTGGTCGTGATCAGGATCTGCATGCGTGACTTCCTTTGCTGAACCCATGAGCAAGCGCCCCCAGCCCCCATCAGGCGGCCGAATTCGCTCCGTCACCCCATCGCTGCATTGCCGGCCGATGGTGCCGGACGTGCCGCCCGTCACCCGGGCGCTCGACCGCGCATCGCCCCTGTCCAGCCTGATGCAGCGCCTGCGGCATTCGCAGGCTTGTCTCGAAGCCGTCAAGGAGGTGCTGCCGCCTTCGCTGGCGGCTCAGTTGCAGGCCGGGCCGTTCGACGAAGAGGGATGGACCCTGCTGGTCGCGAACCCGGCCGCGTCGGCCAAGTTGCGCCAGTCGCTGCCGCACCTGAATGAGGCGCTGTCAGCGAAGGGGCTCAAGGTTAACGCAATCCGCGTCAAGGTCCGCGGACGCTGAAGTCACCAGGTGTTCGTGCCTGGTGCGCTGGATCAAGCCAGCAGAGCGGGCGTCTGGGCCGCCAGCGCCTGACGCTGCGCGGTCGCCTTGCCTTGCAGGACAAAGCCCAGCAGTTGCTCACCGGCCATGAAGCGGGCCTCGATGGCCTCTTCGGTTTCGGTGACCTCCCACTCGCCTTGGGCATCGCCAGCGGGCGGGCATACCACGGTCGGCCAGGCGGGCGTCTTGACCACCACGGGCATGGCCGGGTAGCTGACCTCGGTCGGCTTGCCCGCCAGGGTGGCGGCCAGGGCGCGGGCTTGACCCATCAGCGGCAGCACGTAAGGCAGCAGGTGGCCGGCCACTTCGGCGCAGTCGCCCACGGCGTGCACGTGGGGCACGCTGGTGGCCAGGTGGCGGTCAACGACGATGCCGCGGTTGACGGCCAGGCCAGCGTCGGCGGCCAGTTGGGTGCGGGGCTTGAGGCCAATGGCGGACAGCACCAGGTCGGTTTCAAGCTGGCTGCCATCCGACAGCGTCAGCACCAGGCCGTTGGCGCCGCGGTTGACGGCGGTGACGCCAGTGCCGAAGCGAAAGCTCGCGCCGCCGGCTTCGAGCTTGGCCTGCAGGCGCGCCGACGCCTGGGGCGGCAGCAGGCGGGGA
>NZ_DCXA01000087.1:0-5578 GCF_002328915.1 Aquabacterium sp. UBA2148 | reverse complement strand
CTGGGGCGGCAGCAGGCGGGGCAGCACGCGCTCGGCCAGGTCGAGCACGGTGGCTTGCACCTCGCGGTGCAGCAGGTCGTTGGCGAATTCGCAGCCGATCAGGCCGGCGCCCAAAATGGCCACGCGCTTGACCGGCTGGCCGCCGGGGCCTGCGGTGTCCAGCGCCTCGGCGAAGCGGGCGAAGTCGTCCAGGTCGTTGACCGACAGCACGGTGCCGGCGGCGTCGCCTTCCAGGGGCAGGCGGATCGGGTCGGCGCCCAGGGCCAGCACCAGGTCACGGTAGGGCAGGAGCTCGCCGCTCGAGAGCGTGAGCGTGCGGGCGGCGGTGTCCACCTTCGTCACGCTGGTGCGGGCCAGCACGCGCAGCTTGACCTCGTCGGCCATTTTTTCAGCCGACTTGGTGACCAGCGAGGCGGCCGTTTTCTTGCCCGCCAGGGCGTTCGAGAGCATGGGCTTGGAATAGAAACCCGCCTCGTCGCGGCTGATCACCACGATGGGCACTTCCGCATCGGCCTTGCGCAGCTCACGCGCCACGTTGTAGCCCGCCAGCCCGGAGCCGACGATGACGACCGCTTCACTCATGCCCGCTGCTCCCAATCAGATCTCGATCATTTCGAAGTCGGACTTGCCGACACCGCAGTCCGGGCATTCCCAGTCGGCGGGCACGTCTTCCCATTTGGTCCCGGGGGCAATGCCGTCTTCGGGGGCACCTTTGGCTTCGTCGTAAACGTAGCCGCACACAACACACTGGTAGGTCTTCATGATTTCTTCCAAAAACGGGGGTGGATTCTGGGGCCAAGGCTGGCCTGGGCCGGGGTGCGATGGCGTCAAAAGGGCAGCCGAGGCGTCAAAACGGCGTCTGACGCCAAGGTGTCGGCGTTCGACTGGCCGACGGGAGGGCGAGGCAGGAGGTCAGTCGGGGGCGTCCAGCAGGTCTTCGGTGGTGGGCTTGGCCTCCACCCGGTAATGTTCCGATGCCCAGGCGCCCAGGTCGATGGCTTTGCAGCCTTTGCTGCAGAACGGGCGATACGGGTTGTCGGTGCTGTAGACGTGCGTGACGCCGCAGGACGGGCAACGCACCTGGGGGCCGGCGCTGGCGGCGCCTTCGTTCGGATGCTGGGGCGGGGTGGGCACGGCGAGGGCTCGCGGGCAGCAAGGCGGTAGAGAAGGGGCGAAAGCCTGGGCAAGGTCCGCGCCGTTCAGGCGCAAAGCGTCAACTCGAAGCTCGCGTCCGTGTCTGAGGCGATCTTGAGCTTGCCGTCGGCGTCGGGACGCATCAGGCGGATGGACACCATCAGGCGGTTGGCGCTGATCTCGGGAACCAGGCCCAGCGCCGGGTCGATGCGCAGGCGCAGCAGGTGGAAGCTGCGAGAGTCTTTCAGGTTTTGCTGGTACTGCCCGCAAGGCGCGGCAACCATGTGCGGGTGGCCGCCATCGCGTTGCAGGCCCAGCACCAGGCGAACGGCCTCGGCGAAGGGCGCCAGCGTGCCGGCCCACTGCTGCAGGTCTTCCTGGCGTTTGGCGGCTGGCTCGTGTTGCCAGGCGTAGTACGAGGGCAGGTCGAACTCGCAGGTGCCGCCGGGGATGCTGATGCGGCTGCGGATGCCCATGAGCCAGTCGTTGGCGGCCAGCGCCTGACCGGCCTTGCCGGGCACCTGGTTGAGCGCGTGGTGGATGCGCTCGATGCGAGCGAGCACCTCGTCGAGCGCGGCTTCCTGGATGGCGGGGTTGCCGCGGTAGGCCATGAACTGCTGCTTGTGGCGATCGAGGTCGCGCAGCAGGTCGCTCTTCAAGTCGGCGCGGGCGGCCACGTCCATGATCTCGAAGATGGTGGCCAGCGCGAAGTGGTGATCGACGGGGTCTTGCCGCCAGATCAACACCCCGAGGCGGTCGAAGAGGTGCTCGAGCCGCAACGTCGTGCGGATGCTTTCGCCGAAGGGGTATTCGTAGAGGATCAACGCGCCACCTGAAACCTGCAAGCCGGGTCAGCTGCCATTGTTCCACAAGCGCCAGAGCTTGCCGACCTCGTCGCGAAGTTCTTCCAGGCTCAGGCCCTCGTTGAGGATGACGTGGTCGGCGATGGCGCGGCGCGTTTCGCGCGTGGCCTGCTTGGCCAGCACGGCTTCCACCGCCTCACGCGGCCAACCGGAGCGCACCATCACGCGGGCGATCTGGGTCTCGGGTTCGGTGTCGATGACCAGGATGTGGTCGACCTTGTCGCGCCAGCGCCGCCCCGACTCGGCCATCAGGGGCACGTCATAGACGATGTGTTGTCCGGGCGCCGCAATGCGGGCGTGTGCGTCGGCTTGCTGCCCGATCAGTGGATGCAGGATGCCTTCGAGGCGGGCCAGCGCTGCCGGGTCGGCGAAGGCCAGCTCGCGCATGCGGGCGCGGTCCATCGCGCCTTGGGCGTCGATCAGGTGCTCGCCGAAGTGCTCGGCGATGTGCGGGATGGCGCCGCCGCCGGGCGCGGTCAGCGACCGTGAGATGGCGTCGGTGTCCACCAGGTGCGCGCCGAGGTCCGTCAGCATCTGGCTGACGGTGGACTTGCCGCTGCCGATGCCCCCCGTCAGACCGATGACCAGGCCCTGGCCATGCGGGTGTCGAGAGCCGGCTGGTGGCTGTTGGCCGGGCATGGCGGCCCTCAGGCCCAGCCCAACCAACCCAGCACCCTGGGTGAGCCGGCCAGCGTAACCACCAGGCCGGCACCGGCCAGGAAGGGCCCGAAAGGCACGTAAACGCCTTCGCGCAGCTTGCCCGAGACCTTCATGCCGATGCCCACCAGCGCGCCGATGACCGAGGAGCCCAGGATGATGGGCAGGATCATGGGCCAGCCCAGCCAGGCGCCCAGCGCGGCCAGCAGCTTGAAGTCGCCGTGACCCATGCCCTCCTTGCCGGTGGCCAGCTTGAAGAACCAGTACACGCTCCACAGCGAGAGGTAGCCCGCCACGGCGCCCCAAAGGGCGTCAATCAAGGGCAGGTTCCAGCCCAGCGCCGAGGCCACGAGGCCAGCCCACAGCAGGGGCAGCGTCAGGTCGTCGGGCAGCAAGGTGGTGTCCCAGTCGATGGCCGAGGCAGCCACCAGCACGGCCACGAAGCCGCACCACAGCAAGGTGGTGGGTTGCGCGCCGAACTGCAGGCCGCAAGCGGCGAACAGGGCGGCCGTCAGCAGCTCGATGAAGGGGTAGCGCACCGAGATGCTGGTGCCGCAGGCGGAACATTTGCCACGCAGCACCAGCCAGCTCACCAGCGGGATGTTCTCGAACCAGCGGATCTGGTGGCCACAGGCGGGGCAACGCGAGGCCGGCTTGGACAGCGTGAGTGCCTCGGCGGGCTCCGGCTCTTTGACCTCTTGGCCCAGGGTGTAAGCGGCGTCCAGCTTCCACTGCTGCTCCAGCATCTTGGGCAGGCGGTGGATGACCACGTTCAGGAAGCTGCCCACGCACAGGCCCAGCACAGCCAGGCCCCAGGGCGTGAGGATGACGCCGGTGAAAACCGGCCAGAAGGCGTCAGACGACATCGGGGGTAAAACGGGGGCGAGCGACGTCAGACCACCTGACCCAGCTTGAAGATCGGCAGGTACATCGAGACGACGATGCCGCCGATGATGGTGCCCAGGATCACGATGATGAAAGGCTCCATCAGGCTGGACAGCGCCTTGACGGCTTCGTCGACTTCCGCTTCGTAGAAGTCGGCGGCCTTGCCCAGCATCTGGTCGAGCGAGCCGGACTCTTCACCAATCGCCGACATCTGCAGCACCATGTTCGGGAACAGGTTCGCCGCCTGCATGGCGTTGGTCAGGCTGGTGCCGGTGGAGACGTCTTTCTGGATCTGCTCGGTGGCTTCGGCGAAAACGGCGTTGCCGGCGGCGCCCCCCACGGAGTCAAGCGCTTCAACCAGGGGCACGCCGGCGGCGAACATGGTCGAGAGCGTGCGCGTCCAGCGCGCGGTGGCCGACTTGAAGAGCAGGTCACCGAAGACGGGCATTTTCAGCAGCATGCGGTCCATGCGCTTTTGCATGGCTTCGGAGCGCTTCCAGGTCTGGAGGAAGAAGTAGATGCCGCCTCCGATGGCGCCGAAGATGGCCCACCAGTACTTCACGAAGATCTCGGACATGGCCATCACGAACAGCGTGGGGGCCGGCAGGTCGGCGCCGAAAGAGGTGAACACCTCCTTGAAGGCCGGGATCACGAAAATCATGATCACCGCGACCACGATGAAAGCCACGACCAGCACGGCGATCGGGTAGGTCAGGGCAGATTTGATCTTCTGCTTGATGGCGATCGTCTTTTCTTGATAAAGCGCCAGGCGATCGAGCAGGGTCTCCAAAATACCCGCTGCTTCACCGGCTTCCACCAGGTTGCAGTACAGGGCGTCGAAGTACATCGGGTGCTTGCGGAAGGCCTGCGACAGGCTGGTGCCGGTTTCCACGTCGCCGCGGATGTCGTTGAGCAGCTTGGTGACCTTGGGGTTGGTGCTGCCGCGCGCAACGATGTCGAAGGACTGCAGCAGCGGCACACCGGCCTTCATCATCGTGGCCAGCTGGCGCGTGAAGATGGCGATGTCTTTCGGCTTGATGCTGCCGCCGCCACCCATGCGGCGCTTCTTGACCTTCTGCACCAGGATGCCCTGGCGGCGCAGCGTGGCGCCCACCATGGCTTCGCCGCCCGCGCGCATCTCGCCCCGGACGATCTTGCCCTGGCGGTCCTTGCCTTCCCATTCGTAGATGGTTTCCTGGACCTGCGATTTCTTGGCTGCTGCCGTGGCCATGTCGGAACTCCGTGACTGATGTCGGCTGGTGAGCTGACTTAAGGGGCGTGAGGGGCGCTGATGCGGTGGCTCATTCGTTGGTCACCGAGATGACCTCTTCGAGCGAGGTCAGGCCTGCCTTGACCTTCACGAGCCCGGATTCGCGCAAGTCTCGCACGCCTTCCCGCTTGGCTTGCTCAGCAATATCCATCGCTGTCCCCTGACTGAGGATGATTCGTTGGATTTCCTCACTGATGGGCATGACCTGGTAAATGCCGACGCGACCTTTGTAACCGTTGTTACAAGCCGAACAGCCAATCGCCTTGTAGGGCTTCCAGGTGCCGTCCAGGTCGGCTTCCTTGAAGCCGGCCTTGAGCATGGCCTCGCGCGGGTAATCGGCAGGGGCCTTGCAGGTGTCGCACAGCTTGCGCGCCAGGCGCTGGGCCGTGATCAGGATGACCGAGGAGGCGATGTTGAACGGCGCCACGCCCATGTTCATCAGGCGGGTCAGGGTGGTGGGCGCGTCGTTGGTGTGCAGGGTGGACATCACCATGTGGCCGGTCTGGGCGGCCTTGATGGCGATGTCGGCGGTCTCCAGGTCGCGGATTTCGCCGACCATGATCACGTCCGGGTCCTGGCGCAGGAACGCGCGCAGCGCGGCGGCGAAGGTCATGCCGCGCTTGACGTTCATCTGCACCTGGTTGATGCCCGGCACGCGGATTTCGACCGGGTCCTCGACGGTGGAGATGTTGCGGTTCTCGTCGTTGAGGATGTTGAGCGCCGTGTAGAGCGAAACCGTCTTGCCCGAGCCGGTGGGGCCGGTGACCAG
>NZ_DCXA01000267.1:9890-11620 GCF_002328915.1 Aquabacterium sp. UBA2148 | reverse complement strand
CGCCACGGCTCACGACCACTTCGTTGATGGCGTGGCCTTCGTAGATGGTTTCGAGCTCGCCATTGCGGTGTGGGCGCAGCACGGCGCCTTCGAGCATGTGGCGGGTTTCGGCCTCGTACTGGCCGCTGAGGATCAGGGGCAGGGCGCTGGCGACGTCCTTGAGCTGGATGTCGGTGATGAAGCCCAGGCGCCCCTGGTTGATGCCGATGAGCGGGATGTCGAAGCGGGCCAGCTCGCGCGCGGTGGCCAGCATGGTGCCGTCGCCGCCGAGCACGATGGCCACGTCACATTGCTCACCGATCTCGCGCATGCTCAGCGCGGGGTAGTCGGTCATGCCGGTGTTGAGCGCGGTCTCGGCTTCCAGCGACACGTCCAGGCCGGTGCGGGCCAGCAGGTGGGCCACGTCTTCCAGCACGGCGCGGATGCCACGGGCCTGGAATTTACCGACCAGGGCGGCGTGGCGGAATCGGCAGGGAAGCTGATTGGGCATGCGCGGAATTACACCACAGCGATGTGTCGGCCAGCCCCGCGAAATCGGACGCCTGCCCAGGGGGGAGCAGCGAGCCCGTGCGCAGTCCGTAGAATGGACGAACCATGCTGGATGACCGTGCCAAGATCCTGTTGAAAGCGCTGGTCGAGCGCTACATCGCCGACGGGCAGCCCGTCGGCTCGCGCACCTTGTCCCGGGCTTCGGGGCTGGAGTTGTCCGCTGCCACCATCCGAAACGTGATGGCCGACCTCGAAGAGCTCGGCCTGATCGTCAGCCCGCACACCTCGGCCGGGCGCGTGCCCACCGCACGGGGCTACCGACTGTTTGTGGACACCATGCTCACGGCGCGTCCGCTGAGCATGGGCGACTTCTCGGCCGAGACCCGCGACCAGCTCCAGCCCGACCAGCCTCAGCGCGTCATCTCCAACGCGGCGCAGATGCTCTCGAGCCTGTCGCAGTTCGTGGGCGTGGTCACCGCGCCGCGCAAGGCCACGGTGTTTCGCCACATCGAGTTCCTGCGCCTGGGCGAAAAGCGCCTGCTCGTGATCCTGGTCTCGCCAGATGGCGACGTGCAAAACCGCGTCATCTTCACTGCGCAGGACTACAACCCCGCCCAGCTGATCGAAGCCAGCAACTTCCTGACCGAGCACTACAGCGGCCTGACCATCGAAGAGATGCGCGAGCGGCTCAAGCGCGAGGTCGACCAGCTGCGCACCGAGATCGGCAGCCTGATGCAGGCGGCGGTGCAGGCCGGCAGCGAAGTCGAGGCCGAGTCGCAGGAAAGCGTGGTCGTCTCTGGCGAGCGCAACCTGCTGACGGTGCAGGACTTCTCCAGCGACATGGGCTCGCTGCGCCGCATGTTCGACCTGTTCGAGCAAAAGACGCAGCTCATGCGCCTGCTCGACGGCTCCAGCCGCGCCGAGGGCGTCAACATCTACATCGGTGGCGAAAGCCAGGTGGTGCCTTTTGAAGAGCTGTCGGTGGTCTCGGCCCCGTACCAGATCGACGGGCGGGTGGTCGGCACCCTGGGCGTGATCGGGCCCACCCGCATGGCTTACGACCGCATGATCGAGATCGTGGACATCACCTCGCGCCTGGTGTCGAACGCCTTGAGTCAAAAGTGAATCGGGCGTGAACCCGAACCGAGCGGGTGAGGGTGGGGCTGCGCGGCCCGCCTACAATCGCGGACTGTTTTCAGGGGGCCTCTAGCTCATGCTTGGTTAGAGCAGCGGACTCATAA
>NZ_DCXA01000267.1:4224-9812 GCF_002328915.1 Aquabacterium sp. UBA2148 | reverse complement strand
GCAGCGGACTCATAATCCGTTGGTGCCGGGTTCGACTCCCGGGGGGCCTACCACCCTGGTCAGCGCCGCCGCTCGGGAGAGCGGGGGTTTGCACGTTTCTTTGCCGCTTATTCGGGCTTCGGGTCAGCAGGCTCTGACGCATATTGTCACAATTCGGTGTTGTCCCCAGCGCGGACAACCCGCGAAGGCCGTCGCTTGTTCGGGATGCCCCGGATGCCATGCCAAGGCGCGACCTTTGCAATGCGCTGATACCTTGCCCACCCACCATGCCCACGCGCCGCCTGATCACGCTGGATGACCGCGCCCGCAGCCGCCTCGGACTGTGGATGGCGCTGTTGGGCGTTGCCTGCATGCTGGGCAGCGTCGCCTTGCTGGGCCTGGGCTTGTTGCGCCAACTGGGTTGAAGGTCCCCGCAAGGTCCTGAACCGGTGTCGGTGCGCCTGGCGCACAGGCGCGGTGCGGCGGCTCCCGGCTTTGGTGTGCGCTCAGGCAGCCCGCTGCACCAACTCACCCCCCCAGCACAGGCCTTTCCCAGGCAAAAGCCCTTGGCACGCTTGATGCATTGGCCTCTTCGGTATTACCACTTGTTCAATCCGTAATAACCGTGGATGGGCCGATCATGTTGTCTGAAGCTGTGTTGAAGCGTCTGGTGGGTGGGGTCAAGGCCGTGGTGGCCGTGGCCGCCGTGGTGGGGTCGCAGGTCAGCTGGGCGGCTCAGCCGCTCAAGGTGGGCTACAGCGACTGGCCGGGCTGGGTGGCCTGGCAGGTGGCCATCGACAAGGGCTGGTTCAAGCAGGCGGGCGTGGACGTCAAGTTCGAGTGGTTCGATTACTCGGCCTCGATGGAGGCGTTTGCGGCCGGCAAGATCGACGCCGTGACCATGACCAACGGCGACGCCCTGGTCACGGGCGCCGGCGGTGCCCGCAGCGTGATGATCATGCTGACCGACTACTCCAATGGCAACGACATGATCATCGGCAAGCCCGGTGTGAAGTCGCTCAAGGACCTCAAGGGCAAGAAGGTGGCGGTGGAGTTCGGCCTGGTCGAGCACCTGCTGCTGCTCAATGGCCTGAAGAAGGCCGGCATGAAGGAGTCGGACGTCACCCTGGTCAACGCCAAGACCAACGAGATGCCGCAGGTGCTGGCCTCGGGCGACGTGGCCGCCGTGGGCGCCTGGCAGCCCATCGCCGGACAGGCCATCAAGGGCCTGCCGGGCTCGCGCCCCATCTACACCTCGGCCGACGAGCCGGGCCTGATCTACGACGTGCTGGCCGTCAGCCCGACCAGCCTGGCTGGGCGCAAGGCCGAGTGGCAGAAGGTGGTGCTCGTGTGGGACAAGGTGGTGAGCTTCATCAACGACCCCAAGACCCAGCCCGAGGCGCTCAAGATCATGGCTGCGCGCGTGGGCGTGCCGGCCGAGTCGTACGCGGCTTTCCTCAAGGGCACCAAGCTGCTGTCGCTCAAGGAAGGCAAGGCCATCATGGCCAAGGGCGATGGCTTCAAGTCGCTGCACGGCTCCACCAAGATCGCCGATGACTTCAACGTGGCCAACGACGTCTACAAGAAGGCGCAGCCGATCGATGGCTACATCGACGCATCGCTGACGAACGCGGCCGCGAAGTGAGCTTCAAAGGCTGAGTCGCCGAATCGTTCGGCTGCTTGGCCTCGGGCCGGCGCATCATGTCCATCACGGCAACGTCGGCCCCTCTCGCACCCCCCTGAAACCTGCAGAACGGGATCACCATGAGTGCCTCCGCCTGGTTCGCCGTGCGCGCGCCCCTGACGCCCCGACGCAAGCTGCTGCTGGGCATCGGCTCCTTCCTGCTGCCGCTGCTGCTGTGGGCGGCCGTGAGTTACGTGCCCTGGTTGTGGCACCCGCAGGTGCTGGTGAACTCGGTGGGCGATGTGGACTACCTGGAGCCGGGCATGCGCATGGACCGTGCGCTGTTCGCCGACGAGGTGGCAGCCATGCAGGAGGCCGGCAAGGCGCCGCCCCAAGGCACGCCGGCCAACCCGGTTTACCTGCCGGCGCCGCACGAGGTGGCGCGGGCCTTCTACACGGCCTTCACCACGGCGCCCGAGCAGAAGGACGGCCTGTGGTTGCACGAGAGCCTGTGGCAGAGCGTGCAGGTGATCTTCTGGGGCTTCGTGATCTCGTCGCTGATCGGCGTGCCGCTGGGCATCCTGTGTGGGGTCTACACGCCGATCTCGCGGCTCAACGAGCCCTTCATCGAATTCTTTCGCTACCTGCCTGCGCCAGCCTTCGGGGCGCTGGCGGTGGCCATCCTCGGCATCCACGACGGCCCGAAGATCGCCATCATCGTCATCGGCACCTTCTTCCAGCAGGTGCTGGTGATTGCCAACACCACGCGCAAGTTGGAGTTCGGCCTGCTCGAAGCGGCCCTCACGCTGGGCACCCGGCGCTGGAAGCTGCTCAGCCGCGTGGTGCTGCCCGGCATCTTGCCCGACCTGTACCGTGACCAGCGTGTGCTGCTGGGCTGGGCCTGGACCTACCTCATCGTGGCCGAGCTGATCGGCACCAGCTCGGGCATCACCTTCTTCATCACGCAGCAGGCGCGCTACCAGCACTTCGACAACGTCTACGCGGCCATCGCCATGATCGGTGTGATCGGGCTGGGCATCGATTTGATGCTGGCGTGGCTGGGGCGGCGGCTCTTTCCCTGGGATCGCTCTCAGGGCAAGTCTTGATCTTGGGGTCTTGGGATGCATGACATGAGCGACAACGCAGTTTCCAACGTGAGCTACCGCGATCAGTCCGAGGCCGTGAAGGCCCGATTCGATCGGCTCAAGGCCCGCGACGTGGTGCTCGACGTCAAGGGCCTGGGCAAGGTCTACGACTCGCACCAGGGCCCGGTGACGGCGCTCAAGGGTGTTGACTTCAAGGTGCACCGGCGCGAGTTCGTGTGCGTGCTGGGGCCGTCGGGCTGCGGCAAGTCCACGCTGATCCGCATCCTGGCGGGGCTGGAGTCGCATTCCAGCGGCGAGGTGCTGCTCGATGGCGAGCCGGTGCAAGGGCCTTGCAAGGACCGCGGCATGGTCTTCCAGGGCTACACGCTGTTCCCGTGGCTGACGGTCAAGAAGAACGTGATGTTCGGGCTGGAGGTCAATGGCGCGGGGCGCAACGAGGCCGAGTCGCAGGCACGGCAGTGGCTGGAGCTCGTGGGCCTGACCAAGTTCGCCGACGCCTACCCGCACCAGCTCTCGGGCGGCATGAAGCAGCGCGTGGCGATTGCCAGGGCGCTGGCCAACCAGCCGCGAATCCTGTTGATGGACGAGCCCTTCGGTGCGCTGGATGCGCAGACGCGCGCCAAGATGCAGGCGCACCTGCTGGAGATCTGGCGCAACATCGACATCACCATCCTGTTCATCACGCATGACCTGGACGAGGCCGTGTACCTGGCCGACCGCATCCTGGTGCTCAAGGCCCACCCGGGCGAGGTGCAGGAGTTGATCGAGGTGCCGGTGCCCAGGCCGCGCTCGCCGATGCAGTTCAACAGCCCCGAGTTCCGCGCGACCAAGGCGCACATCGAGGCGCTGATCCACCCGCCTGAAGCGCACACCGACGACGGCGACCCAGAGCCCGATGTGGTGCCCCAGGTCATCCGCCTGACCAACGTCGGCGACGACGTCGAGTGAGGAGCGAACCATGTTCTGGTCTCACCTGACCTGGGCCGAGTTGCCCGATGCCTTGAAGGCCGTTGGCCAGGCCGCCATCCTGCCTGTGGGCGCGACCGAGCAGCATGGCCCGCACATGGGCTGCGGCATGGACACCAAGATCGCCGACAAGCTCTGCCGCGCGGTGTCGCAAGCCACTGGCGTGCCCATGCTGCCGCCGCTGCCGTATGGCTGCTCGCTGGGCCACAGCCGGCGCTGGCCCGGCACCATCGCCGTGCAGCCGATCACGCTGATCGAGCTCGTCAAGCAGATCGGTGATGGGGCGTACCACAGCGGGGTTCGCAGGCTGTTCATCGTCAACACGCACGTGACGAATGCGGCGCCCCTGCGCTGCGCCCTGGAGATGCTGCGCGCCGAGCACGACGACCTGATGGTGGCCGTCATCAACTCGCCGGACATCAGCGAGCGGGTCAGGGCGTTCCACTTTGCCGACGCCGTGGACTGGCACGCCAACGATGCCGAGACCTCGCTGATGCTGGCGGTGTCGCCCGAGATGGTGCGGCCCGACAAGCTGTCCGAAGGCGATGACCCCGATCGCACCGCAGGCCAGGTGTTCGCGCACCCGGTCAACCGCACCAGCGCCAATGGGGTGACGGGCTTTCCGAGTCGGGCCACGGCCGACAAAGGGCGCGAGGCCTTTGCCTGGATGGTGCAGGACCTGTCTGCCTTGGTTCGCAAAGGGCTCACGCAGGAGCCCCCGCTGCCGCATTCGTATTTCGAGCCCTGTTGGGGCGCCGCCGGTCCGCCAGGCTCTGCCTGACCTTGCCGATCGCCGGTCGCTGTCGGCGTCGCACTCATCGCCAACGATTCTCCGTCCTCGGGTCACGAGCCCGAAGGCCTTTTGTCGTCCGTTCTCAAACCCGGAGTCCGTCCATGTCGTCCCCTGAGCTGTTTCCCGTCAAGTCACCTGAAGAGATCGCCGCCATCCAGCAGTCGCTCAAAGCCAAGGGCGTGAAGTACTGCATCGGTGCCTACGTCGACATCCATGGCGTGCAAAAAGCCAAGGTCGTGCCGATCGACCACCTGCCTCAGATGGCCGCCGGCTCGGAGCGCTACACCGGCTATGCGCTCGATGGCCTGGGCCAGGCCCCCAATGACGACGAGCTGACCTCGGTGCCCGACCTGGACCACATCGTGCAGCTGCCTTGGGAGCCCAAGGTGGCCTGGATGCCGGCCGACAACCACTTTCAGGGCAAGCCTTACCCGCTCAGCACCCGCGTGGCGCTCAAGAACGTGCTGGCGCAGGCCGCCGAGATGGGCTTTGGCATGAACCTGGGCATCGAGTGCGAGATCTACCTGCTGAAGAAACAAGCCGATGGCAGCCTGGCCGTGCCGCACGCCAACGACAAGCTGGTCAAGCCTTGTTATGACGTGCAGGGCTTCATGGACAACTTCAGCTGGCTCGACAAGGTGGGCGGCTGCATCAACGACCTTGGCTGGGACCTCTACTCCTTCGACCACGAGGACGCCAACGGCCAGTTCGAGTTCGACTTCAACTACAGCGACGCGCTCACGAGCTGCGACCGCCTGACCTTCTTCCGCATGATGGCCAAGCACTACGCGGAAGAAGAGGGCCTGCTCGCCACGATGATGCCCAAGCCCTTTGCCAACAAGACGGGCACGGGCGCGCACTTCAACATGTCGCTGTACGACCTGAAGACGGGCAAGAACCTGTTTGCCTGCGACCCGAAGGACGACCCGCGCGGCATTGGCCTGACGCCCCTGGGCTACCAGTTCGTGGCCGGCATCTTGAAGCACGGCCGGGCCCTGTGCGCGGCCTTCGCGCCCACCGTCAACAGCTACAAGCGCCTGGTGCGGCGTGGCGCCATGAGCTACTTCTCGTGGGCGCCGGTGTTCAACTCGTATGGCTCGAACAACCGGACCAACTCGGT
>NZ_DCXA01000267.1:487-4185 GCF_002328915.1 Aquabacterium sp. UBA2148 | reverse complement strand
AACTCGGTGCGCATCCCCGCCGGTGGTGGCCGCTGCGAGTCGCGCAACGCCGATGGTGCGGTCAACCCCTACCTGGCCGCAGCGCTGGCCCTGGCCGCGGGGCTCGAGGGCATCCGCGAGGGCCTGAACCCGGGCCTGCCCAACGAGGACAACCTGTACGAGCTGAGCGACGCGCAGCGCCAAGAGCGCGGCATCGACTTCCTGCCGCAGACGCTGCAGGAGGCGGTGCAGGCCTTCGCGGCAGACCCGCTGGTCGAGCGCACGCTGGGCAAGGAGCTGCGCGACGAGTTCATCACCTACAAGACGCAGGAGTGGGAGGCTTATCACCTGTCGGTCAGCCAGTGGGAGGTCGAGCGCTACAGCCACATGTTCTGATGTCGGCCTGGCCTCGGGCAAGCGATGCCCTGGGCCGCAAGACACCTGTCGCAGGCGACCTCAGCGCCACACACATCAGATCAAACCGGGACCTCACCATGCCAAGCAACCTGCCATCCAACGTGGCCCTGGCCGCCGACCAGCGCAACAGCCCCGTGGCGCGCATCAGCGTGTCCATGCCTGAAGACCTGCTGGCCGAGCTCGACGGCATGGTGTCGGCCCGGGGCTTCGAGAGCCGCTCGCAGGCCATCTCGGAGATGATCAACCTGCAGCTGCTGGAGCACAAACGCCAGCTGGGTGATGAGGTGATGGTGGGCACCATCACCTTGCTCTACGACCGCTCGGTGCGCGGCCTGCAAAAGGAGCTGGCCGACCTGCAGTGCGACCACATCGACGAGGTCATCAGCTCCTTGCACGTGCACCTGATGGGGCAGCAGATGATGGAGGTGATCCTGGTGCAAGGACCTGCCGCTCGGCTGCAGGCCATCGCCAACCGCATGACCGCGCTGCGGGGCGTGGTCACCGGACGGCTGCAGCTCATGGCCGCCACCATGCCGCCATTGCACCCGCCTCATCCCATGTCAATGGGAAAGGGCTGACAGCCTGTTGTCCTGAGCGGATCGTTGCAGACCGTTGCCCACGGGAAAGGCCCTGCGCACTCAAGGGTTGGGGTCCATCGGCCAGAGAAAGCGCGTGCCGTTTGGCCGACCCGGCAGCGCCAGGGTCGTCTGCACGGGTTCGCTGTGGGCCAGCAGCTGCCCGCGCCGGTACACCCGCAGGCGGTGGGCGCGCAGTCGCAAGGCCTCGATGGGGTCGCGCGCCTGCAGCAACACGAAGCTGGCTTCGCAGCCCACCTGCAGGCCGAAGTGGTCGAGCCCCAGGATGCGTGCAGGCGTGCTGGTGACGGCCTCGAAGCACTGGCGCATGGCAGCCTGGCCCGTCATCTGGGCCACGTGCAGCCCCATGTGGGCGACCTCGAGCATGTCGCCCGAGCCCAGGCTGTACCAGGGGTCCATCACGCAGTCGTGCCCGAAAGCAACCGGCACACCGGCAGTCAGCAGCTCGGGCACGCGGGTCATGCCGCGGCGCTTGGGGTAGGTGTCGTGGCGGCCTTGCAGGGTGATGTTGATCAGCGGGTTGGCGACCACGTTGACGCCAGCTTTGGCCATCAGCGGGATGAGTTTGCTGACGTGGTAGTTGTCCATGCCGTGCATGGAAGTCAGGTGCGAGCCGGTGACCCGGCCGTGCAGGCCCAGGCGCTGGGTTTCGGCGGTGAGGGTGTCGATGTGGCGCGACATCGGGTCGTCGGACTCGTCGCAGTGCATGTCCACGCGCTTGCCTTGCTCGGCCGCGAGCTCGCAGAGCATGCGCACGCTGGCGGCGCCGTCGGCTTGTGTGCGTTCGAAGTGTGGGATGCCGCCCACCACGTCCACGCCACGGCGCAAGGCCTCTTGCAGCAATTGCCAGGCGCCCGGTGAGCGCAACACGCCGTCCTGCGGGAAGGCCACCAGCTGCAGGTCGATCCATGGGGCGACGCGTCGCTTGACTTCGAGCAGCGCGTCCACGGCCAGCAGGCGCGGGTCGCAGGTGTCGACGTGGGTGCGGATGGCCAGCAGGCCACGGGCCACCGCCCAGTCGCAGTAGGCGAGGGCGCGTGCCATCACCGCTTCCTGCGTGAGCTCGGGCTTGAGTTCGCCCCACAGGGCGATGCCTTCGAGCAAGGTGCCACTCTGGTTGACGCGTGGCAGGCCGTGGCTGAGCGTGGCGTCCATGTGGAAGTGGGCGTCCACGAAAGGCTGGCTCAGCAGCATGCCGCCGGCGTCTACCACCTCGCGGGCAGGGGCCTGCTGGTTGGTCAGGCCTTCGGTGAGTGCCACGATGAGGCCGTTTTGCACGGCCACGCCCACGTCGGTGCGCCCATCGGGCAGGTTCGCGTGCTGGATCAGGAGGTCGAGCATGGCCTGTTTCGTGGTGGCGCCCGAGGGCGGTTTCAGGGGGTGCGGTTGGCCAGGTAGGCGCGCCAGCCGCCAAAGTGCGTGATGTCGGTGGCGCCTTCGGTGCCGATGCCTTCGCAGATGAAGCCAGGCACCACGCGACCGTCTGCCACCTCTACCTTGCCGATGCCCAGCGGCGCGGGGATGCCGGCCACGAAGCTGCCGAAGTGCTCGGCAGGCACTTCCCACACCTCCAGCGGGATGGCCTGACCACCTTCAGGCACGCGGACCATGCCGGGCCGGGCGACCGGGCCTCCGGGCAGGGCGAAGAGCTTGTAGCGAGGTGCAGAGTCGATGGCGCAGAGCAGGCGCGCGCCGCGAGAGGTGAGCTGGGGGTTGAGCGGCAGGCCGCTGAGGTGAGCGCCGCACACGGCCACAGGGATGGTGCCGCTGCGCGCGGGGTTGTCGGCCAACAAGCCGACGGGCTCACCCAGCTTGTCCACGTCGGCCAGTGACATGGTGGTGGCGCCCAGTGCGTAGCCGCTGACCTCCACCGAGAGGCAGCGCTGGAATCGGTCGGCCAGGCGCAGCAGTGTGATGTCCTTGTGCGCGGGGGCCGCCAGGGTCACGCCCCAAGGCAGGCCGGCGGCATCGCCATCGGAGAGGAAGCCTGCGGGCACGGCCACGGCGGCGTAGTCCAGCAGGTTCATGTGGTTGGTGTAGTGGCCCAGGTGGCTGTTCAGGCGGATCGGGTCGGCCTGCATCTCGGCGATGCGGTAGATGGTGCCGGCCGTGGGGGTGAGCAGGCAGTCCACGGTTTGCCAGACCTGGTCGCACACGCGCTTGAGGGCCTTGAGCTGGTGCTGGGCCGAGAACAACTCGGCGGCGGTTTTGGATCGGCCTGCTTCGATGATGCTGCGCACGGGTGGGAACACGGCCTCGGGCTGTTCATCGATGAAATCGCGGATGGCCTGGTAGCGCTCGGCCACCCACGGGCCCTCGTAGAGCAGGCGCGCGGTTTCGAGGAAGGGTGAGAAATCGATTTCGACGGGGGTGCCGCCGAGCGAGATGGCGCGCTGCACCGCCGCTTCAAACAGTTGTTGGGCGGCGTCGTTGCCGAAGAAGGCGAGGTCCTGTGCGCGCGGCACGCCGAAGCGGAACGGCCCGCCCGAGAAGTCCACGCCATGTGGCGCCGCGGCACGACTGAACGCGTCCTTGTTGTCGAAGCCGGCTGCCACCTGCAGCACGTCGTGTGCGTCACCCGCGTGCAGCGCGAAGATGTTGACCGTGTCGAGCGAGCGGCAGGCAGGCACCACGCCGGTGGTCGACAGCAGGCCACACGTGGGCTTCAGACCGATCAGGTTGTTGAACGCGGCGGGCACGCGACCC
>NZ_DCXA01000267.1:0-427 GCF_002328915.1 Aquabacterium sp. UBA2148 | reverse complement strand
CCCGATCCAGCCGTGTCGGTGCCCAGCGAGAAGCTGACCCAGCCTTTGGCGACGGACACGGCCGAGCCGGAGCTGGAGCCGCCGCTGATGAAGTCCGCATCGAAAGCGTTGGCGCAGGCGCCATACGGCGAGCGCGTGCCGTTCAGGCCCGTGGCGAACTGGTCGAGGTTGGCCTTGCCCATGGGGATGGCGCCCGCATCCAGCAGGCGCTGAACCACGAAGGCGCTGGCGCTCGGGGTGTGCGCGAACTCGGGGCACGCGGCAGTGGTGGGCACCCCCGCCAGGTCGATGTTGTCCTTGATGACGAAGGGCACGCCGTAGAGCGGCAAGCTGCTGGCGTCCAGGCCTTCCAGCCGAGCCAGGTGGGGCTCGAGTTCGGCCTCGCTCAGGCGGTGGATGAAGGCGTGGTGGGCATCGCTGGCACAAC
>NZ_DCXA01000266.1:2071-2805 GCF_002328915.1 Aquabacterium sp. UBA2148 | reverse complement strand
TCGCGGCAGAAGCGGGCCTGCAGGCGCGCCATCGCCGCCTGCCACTTGGCGCGGGTCACGCGTTGCACGTAGTCCTCGGGGGATTCGCCCGCCTGCTCCGCCTCCAGGGCCTCTGCGTCTTCGTCGGCATCGGGCAGGAGCAAGGTGTGGCGCACGCCGAGCTGATCCAGCAGCTGGCGTCGGCGTGGGCTTTGCGACGCCAGGTAGAGCCAGGGACCACCCTCGCTGGCGAGTTCGGCGGCGGTTGGAGAAGGTGGGCTCATGTGCGTGCTCGTAGGGCGCCCGATGGGCCGCGACAACCGTTCGCTGGCTCGCCCAGGCCAGCAAGCCCAGCCCGGGCGCGGCACTCAGGCGCGGTGATAAGGGTGGTTGTGGCGCAGCGACCAGGCGCGGTAGACCTGTTCAAGCAACAGCACACGCGCCAAGGCGTGCGGCAGGGTCATGTCGGAGAGGCGAATGGCCTCATCGGCCGTTTGCTTGAAAGCCGGGTCGATGCCGTCGGCACCGCCGATGATGAGGGCGACGTCGCGGCCGTCGTGCTCCCAGGCCTCTGTGCGCTGGGCGAGTTGCACGCTGGTCAGGCGCGTGCCGCGCTCGTCGAGGATGACGCGCCGCGTGCCTTTGGGCAGGGCCGCCTCCATGCGGGCGGCCTCGGCCTGCATGATGGCGGCCACGGGCTTGCCCTCACGCGGCTCGGCCTTGACGGCCTTGACCTCGACCCGCCAGTCTGGCGG
>NZ_DCXA01000266.1:1143-2001 GCF_002328915.1 Aquabacterium sp. UBA2148 | reverse complement strand
CCCGCCAGTCTGGCGGGAAGCGCTTGAGGTAGTCCTCGCAGGCCTCCTGTGCCCAGTCGGGCAGGCGCTGGCCGATGGTCAGCACGGTGCACTTCATGGGCTTGGGACCTGCTCAGGCGTCAACACTCGTCAAGGCAAAGGGCTCGGTGGACCGCTCAGCGTGCAGTCTTGCGAGCGGGGGCCTTCTTGGCTGCCACCTTTTTCGCGGCGACCTTTTTGACGGCGGGTGCCTTGGTGCCTGCCACCTTGCGAGCCACGACCTTGCGGGCGGGCGCCTTGGCGGCGGGCTTCTTGGCTGTCGGGGCGTTGACCATCAGCTTGGTGGCGACCTTCTTGGCTGCCACCTTCTTGGCGACCACCTTCTTGGCTGCAACCTTGGTGGCAGCCTTCTTGGCGACGGGCTTGGGTGCAGCCTTGGGGGCGGCCTTCGGAACCGGTGCAGCCTTCTTGGCAGGGGCCTTCTTGGCGGCAACCTTCTTGGCAGCAGGCTTCTTGGCGGGCTCGGGCTTGGTGGTGGCGGCCTTGCGAGCGGAGGTGGTCTTGCCGGAAGCCTTCTTGGGCTTGACCGGCGCCTCATCGGCTTCTTCCATCGGCTCGGAGGCCTTGACCAGGCCGGATCGGGTCGCCTTGGCCTTGAGGGCCACGGGTTTGTCGCCCCAGATCTCTTCGAGCTGGTAGTACTGGCGGATGGCCGGCTGCATGATGTGGACCACGGCCGCACCGCAGTCGACGATGATCCATTCGCCGTTTTCTTCGCCCTCGGTGCGCATCACCTGGAAGCCGGCGGCCTTGACCGCCACCCGGACGCTGGAGGCCAGCGCCTTGGTCTGGCGGTTGGACGAGCCGGAGGCGATGACC
>NZ_DCXA01000266.1:667-1052 GCF_002328915.1 Aquabacterium sp. UBA2148 | reverse complement strand
GAGCCGGAGGCGATGACCACGCGCTCGAACAGCGGCGAGAGGTGCTCGGTGTTGAAGACGGCGATGTCTTGTGCCTTGACGTCTTCGAGACCGTCGACGATGACGCGTTGCAGTTTGCGGATGTCCATTCAGCGTGGGTCGCCCGGGGCGTAGAGTTGATGGTTGGCAATATAGCGCGCCACGCCTTCGGAAAGCAGCGTGGGCACCAGCGATTCAGGTGTTTCTCCCCGGGTCAGCCGGGTGCGGATGTCGGTCGAGGACACCGCGTGCGGCGCCATCGGCAAAGGATGCATGCGGTGCGGGTGCGCGGCCAACTCGGGCGGGCAGGCGGGCTGCGAACCGGGATTCGCCCCCTCGCGCGTGGCCACGGCCAGTGTGACGCGGG
>NZ_DCXA01000266.1:0-584 GCF_002328915.1 Aquabacterium sp. UBA2148 | reverse complement strand
ACGCGGGCCAGCAATTCGGTCCAGCCCTGCCATGTCGGCAGGTTCAGGTACTGGTCCAGGCCGATGATGAGGCACCACTCGGTGACATCGGGGTGAGCGGCTTGCAGGGCCCGCACGGTGTCGAGCGTGAAAGACGGCCCTTCGCGATCCACTTCGATGCGGTCGACCGTGAAGCGCGGCTCGTGCGCCACCGCGCGCTCGACCATGGCAACACGGTGCTCGGCGGATGCGAGCCGGCGCGCCTTCTGCCAAGGCTGCCCCACAGGGACCCAGCGCACCTCGTCAAGGCGCAATGCGATCAGGGCCGATTCGGCCAGCGCGACGTGGGCCACGTGCACGGGGTCGAAGCTGCCGCCCATGATGCCCACGCGTCGGCCAGCGAGGCCTGGTACAGCCCCGGCACCCTGCCCGGCCGCAGTCATCGGGGCACCAGCCGGGGCAGACGCGGTCGCCGAGGGCATCGAGGAAGGGTTCGCGGCGGACAAGTCGCTCAAACCCAATCCCGTGGTGGCAGGAAGTCGGTGTAGAGGCGCGACTCGGGTGTGCCGGGCTCGGGGTGCCAGTTGTAGCGCCAGTTCACCACC
>NZ_DCXA01000192.1:1826-3501 GCF_002328915.1 Aquabacterium sp. UBA2148 | reverse complement strand
CTTGAGCCGCACCGACGAGCCCCCGTCTTCGAAGCTGGACTGGAAGATCGTCACGCCGTCGTAGACCACCGGATGGTTGACCTCGACCGTGAAGGCCTTGGGCTCGGGCGCGCGCGGGTCGTGGATGACGATGTCGCTGGCAAAGCGCTTGGGCATGCCGGTGGCGTAGTAGTCCACCGAGAACTTCTTGAGTTCGATGTCGAAGGGCAGCGGCTGCAGCAGCATGCCGTCCTCGAGGTTGATGACCGCCGCGTTGGTGCGCGCGCCTTCTGGCACGAAGAGCTGGGCGCGGTACGCCGGGTTGGTGACGCTGAGGCGCCCTTGCTCGGTTTCGGTGCCGCCCTGGAAGGGCTTGAGCCCCTGCGCCCACACCTGCGCCTTGATGATGAGGTCGCCGTCAAACAGGCCACCCAGGCAGATCAGCACGATGGCGCTGTGCGCCGCGATGTAGCCCAGCTTGTTGACCGCACCCAGGCGCGCGCCGATCATCACGCCCGCTTCGCCTCGGACCGAGGCCTCGCGTTGCTGAGACTTGACCGACCAGCCCTGCTGCGCCAGCACCTGCAACACCTCGGTCTGCGTCTGAGCCAGCGGCTGAGCACGCGCACCTGCAGCGCGGTGGTGAAAGGCCTGCAAAGCCTGCTCGCGGATGTGCTCCTTGTGCGTGCGCAGGTCAGCGAGGATCTTGGGCGCATTGCGCGCGATGCACAGGCTGGTCGAGATGACCAGGAAGGCCAGGATCACCAGGAACCAACCCGTGCTGTAGATGCGGTAGAGCCCCAACGCCCCGAAGACATCGGCCCAGAACGGCCCGAACTGGTCCACGTAGTTGACCAGTGGCTCGCCTTGCTTGACCACCGTGCCGATGGCCGAGGCGATGCAGATCACCGTCAGCAGCGCGATGGCAAAACGCATCGACGACAACAGCTCCAGCGCCTGGCGACGCCAGTCGGAGGCGGATGGGCGGTGAGATGGCAGGGCCGTGGCGTTCATGGGTGCGTCGTTGAGGCGCGTGTGTGCCTGGGGTGATCGGTCATGTGGGCGGCGAGCGCCCAAAACAAAAGCGGGCAACCCCGCTCAGGGTTCCCGCCTGTGTGTTGTGTGCAGCATCGCTGGCTGCAGGCATCTGACGCCGTGGGCCGCCTGAACCGCCTGAATGGCGCGGACAGCGGCGGCTCACACGGCCAAGTCCATCAGCGCAGGCCGGCGATGTAGTCGGACAGCGCTTCGATTTCCTTGTCGCTCAGGTTGGCGGCGATGGTCGCCATCTGGGCGTTGTTGGTGCGCTCGCCCTGGCGGAAGGCGGTCAGCTGCACCTTGGTGTAGTCGGCGTGCTGGCCAGCCAAGCGGGGGTACTGCACGGGGATGCCGGCACCGTTGGGGCTGTGGCAACCAGCGCAGGCGGGCACGCTCTTCTTGGCGATGCCACCGCGGTAGATCTTCTCGCCCAGGGCCACCAGGGCGGCGTTCTTGGCGGAGCCGTCCTTGGCCTTCTTGGAGGCGTAGAAGGCCGCGATGTTGCGCATGTCTTCGGGCGTCAGCGGCGCGGCCATGCCGGACATGATGCTGTTCTTGCGCTTGCCTTCCTTGAACTCGGTCAGCTGCTTGACCAGGTACTCGGGGTGCTGGCCTTGCAGGATCGGGTAGGCGGGCGCACCACGCGAGCCGTCGGCGG
>NZ_DCXA01000192.1:0-1724 GCF_002328915.1 Aquabacterium sp. UBA2148 | reverse complement strand
TCGAGCCGTCGGCGGTGTGGCAGGCCATGCAGGCCGCGGCCTTGGCTTCACCTGCGGCGAGATCGGGCTTGGCGACCTTGCCAGCAGCGGAGGCGTGCGCCAGGCCAGACAGGGACAAGGCCACCGAGGCCAGGGCGATCAGGTGAGAAAAGCGCTTCATGACGTTGGGAGTCTGGGCTTGTTGTTGGGGTCGCTCGCGGCTTTCGGGGCAACGAGCGCGGTGGGGATCACCCGGACCTGCGAAAACCAGAGCCAACGCAGTTTGGGCAAACAAACCCAGAGATTTTACAATGTCCCATGACCCGTTCGACACCCTCTCGCCCCAAGGCGAGCACAAACCCCGGTCCGAGGCGCCGTCCGCGCCCTGCGCCCAACGCCAGCCAGGCTGCCGCCAACCCCGGCCCGGCCCCCACGAAGGACCTGGCCCAGCACCCTGCCAAGCTGGCCCTGGCCTGGGCCCACTCGGCGCGTTTTTTCACCACCGCCGCCCAGCTGCACCAGCTGCCGGTGCACGAATTGCCGGAAGTGGCCTTCGTGGGCCGCTCCAACGCAGGCAAGTCCACGGCCATCAACACGCTGGCCCAGCAGCGCCAGCTGGCCTACGCGTCCAAAACCCCGGGTCGCACGCAACACATCAACCTCTTCCACCTGGGCCCCAAGGCCGCGCCCGACCAGATCTGGGCCGACCTGCCCGGCTACGGCTACGCCGCCGTCGACCGCACGGCCAAGCTGCGTTGGCAAGAGGTCATGGCCGACTACCTGGCTCGCCGCCGCAACCTGTGCGCCGTCGTGCAGATGGTCGACAGCCGCCACGGCTTCACCGAGCTCGACACGCAGTTGTTGGGGTTCGTGGCGCCGCGCATCCGCAACGGTGAGGTCAAGCTGTTGGTTCTTTTGACCAAAGCCGACAAACTCAACCGCAAGGAGCAGGCTGACTCGTTGCGCCAGGTGCAAACGGTGCTGGCCGAACTGGCCACCGACGAGGCCGACATCGGCGTGGCGTTGTTCTCGTCGCTGAACAAGACCGGCGTGGGCGACGCGGCCGAGCTGCTGCAGAGCTGGGCCTTGAGCCCGGAACAAGCCCAGGCCCTGGCCGCCGAGGCCGCCGCCCTGGCAGAAGCGGCCGCAGCAGCCGACGCGGCTGACGCAGCGGCCGCAGCCGAAGGCCCCGATCAGGCCTGAACGCTCAGGCGCCCGTCAGGCGGGTGAGCGCCTCGCGGTACTTGGCCGAGGTGTGCTCGATCACGTCCTGAGGCAAGGCCGGCGAAGGCGCGGTCTTGTCCCAGGGCTGGCCGCCCACGGTGGCCTGCTCCAGCCAGTCGCGCAGGAACTGCTTGTCGTAGCTGGGCGGGTTCTGGCCAGCGGCAAAGGCCGCCTCGTACCCTTCGATGGGCCAGAAGCGCGAGGAATCGGGCGTCAGCACCTCGTCCATCACGGTCAAGTTGCCGTGCTCATCGAGGCCGAACTCGAACTTCGTGTCGGCGATGATGATGCCCTTGGTCAGCGCGAAGTCGGCGGCCTTCTTGTAGAGGGCCACGGCCAGCTCGCGCACCTTGGCGGCCATCTCGGCGCCGATGATCTCGCTCATCTTCTCGTACGAGATGTTCTCGTCGTGGTCGCCCACCTCGGCCTTGGTGGCGGGGGTGAAGATGGGCTCGGGCAGCTTGCTGGCGTTCTTCAGGCCGGCGGGCAGCTTGACGCCGCACACCATGCCGTTGTCCTGG
>NZ_DCXA01000316.1:2913-3069 GCF_002328915.1 Aquabacterium sp. UBA2148 | reverse complement strand
TCGGCCGAATCGGTGATGAGCTGCTTGACCTCGCGAGCGGCGGTGGCGGTGCGACCAGCCAGGGCACGAACTTCCGAGGCCACGACCGCGAAACCCCGACCTTGCTCGCCTGCGCGGGCAGCTTCCACCGCAGCGTTGAGCGCCAGGATGTTGGTC
>NZ_DCXA01000316.1:0-2865 GCF_002328915.1 Aquabacterium sp. UBA2148 | reverse complement strand
GGATGTTGGTCTGAAAGGCGATGCTGTCGATCACCTGGATGATTTCGCCGATGCGCCTGGACGAGTCTTCGATCGCCTGCATGGTCTGGGTCACATCGCTGACCACTTGGCTGCTGCGCTGGGTGATGGTGGTTGTCTGGTTCGCCAGATCGGCGGCCTGGCCAGCCGTGTCGGAGCTGTGCTTGACGGTCCCGGTGATCTCTTCCATCGAGGCCGCCGTTTGCTGCAGGCTGCTGGCCTGCGACTCGGTGCGGCTGGACAGGTCCTGGTTACCGGCGGCGATCTCCCGCGTGGCCAGCAGCATTTCATCGACCTGCATGCGCGCGTCCTTGACGATGGAGCGCAGGTTCACGTTGAGCTGATTGAGCGAGCGGGTGAACTGTCCGATGAGGTCGTGGCGATCGGAGTGGATGACTTGGGTCAGGTCGCCGGCCGCCATGCGGTTGGCCGAGTCCATCAGGGCCTTGATCGGGCCCATGGTCATGCTGCGGATCTTCATGCTGGCCAAGGCGATCAAGGTGCCCAGCACCAGCAGGCAACCCAAGCTGATCGGCGAGAACAGGCCTTGGCCGCTGCCGCCTGCCCACATGCCCATGCCGAATCCGATGAGGGCGACGCTGCCAGCGATCATGGCCAGGCGCTCGCTCAAGCCAGGTTTGAGGCGCTCGGCGGTGCGGCCACCCCAGGTGTTTTTCAGCACGCGGCCGTTGCGCAGGGTGTGGATCAACCGTCCTGCTTCTTTTTCCTGCCGCATGACGCGATACAACTCGCTGGCCTGGGCCACGGCCTCGCGCTCTGGCTCGGTGCGAACCGACATGTAGCCGACAGGCCGGCCGTCTTCCATCAGCGGGGTGACGTTGGCCTGAACCCAGTAGAAGGAGCCGTCCTTGCGGCGGTTTTTCACCAGGGCGGTCCAGGGTCGGCCCGAGGCAATCGTCTCCCACATGTCTCGGAAGGCCTCTTCCGGCATGTCGGGGTGGCGGATCATGTTGTGGGGTTGCCCCAGCAACTCCTCGCGGGTGTAGCCACTGACGTGGATGAAGCCCGGGTTGCAATAGGTGATGCGGCCCTTGAGGTCGGTGGTCGAAACCAGGGTGTCGCCTTTCGGGAAGGCAAATTCCTGCTCGGTCACAGGCAGATTCAGTCTCATTCCAAGCCTCGTTCGTCTCGGGGTTGCGAGTCGACAGGGTTTGAACGCCATCCTGCCGGGGCGGGCGCCTGACCTCGTGGTTCAGGCGTCATGCAATGCTTTTTCGGAATGGTGCCCGCAAGCGAAAGGGCTGGAGGCGGGAAAAAGGCCGGCGTTCCGCGTCTTACTCCATGGGTTTGTTACCATCTTTGTAGAGCGTGCCGGACTTGGCACAAAAGAGGTTCACCCCATGAAGACAGCCGAGCAGGAAGCGGTGCTGCGCTCCGTGCGCAAGCTGGTTGATTTCTGGCAAATCGAAGCCCACGAGCTGGACGGCATCGAGCCGGTGGTGGTCACGCCACAAGCGGTCGTGGCAGAGCCCGCACGGCCCTGTTATCGCCACCCGATTTCCGGTGAAACCTGGCGGGGGGAGGGCAGTCAGCCCGAATGGCTCAAGCTGGCGCTCACGCGAGAGGGCTACACGGTGCAGGAGCTGCGCGTGTCGATGTCAGATGACCCTGCCACCTCGGCCTGAGGTGGTCCCCCCGACAGGAATCGAACCTGTATTTGCCGCTTAGGAGGCGGCCGTTCTATCCATTGAACTACGGAGAGCGAGCGGTGGGCACGCAATGCCGACCGCGGGCGCTAGTGTAGTGGATTGACGCTGGCTTGCCGTCCGATCGGCGATGGCGCCGGCGCAGGCAGCCAGAGTTCGAAGACGCCATCGCGCCCCTTGACGGTGGGTGGCAGCCGCCGTATCCAGATTTCCGCAGGTGGGGTGTCGGTGCCCACGCCCGATGTCGGCGTGGCCAGGTGTGGGCGCAGCCATTCGCGCAGCCCCTCGGCGCAAGCCATGTCGCTTTCCCGGTGCACGACGATGGTTGCTCGGGGCCAGGGGACCGGGCCACGCTGGCCCTGCAGGGCAGATCGCTGCACGACGTTGTCGACCGGGGGCACCATCCACGGGCTGGCGGATTGGGCGTTGAGCTTGCGGCGCAGGTCTTCTGCGATGTTGCGGGCGGACTCGCTGTAGATCTGGACGTACAGCAGCGCTGCGGGCGATCGGGTCGGGCAGGCTTGCGCCAGGAGATCGCCGGGGCCAGGCCCGGCCGCGGGGGCGATCTCGTCAGGCATGCCTTCGGTGGCGGCCATGGCAGCCTGATCCGGATCGTTGGGCGATTCGGTGTCTGGCGCTTGCGCGAAGGCGGTGTCACCGCCTGGGGTGGTGGTCCAGCGCTCCAGCAGCGCCATGGCCGCCTCGTATTGCTCTTGCGGACGCTGAGGCGCCACCCAGTAATTCATGGCCGTGGCGGTGGCGGGCGGCCGCTGCATGGCGGCGCAGAAACCCAGCCGGTCCTGGCTGGCCTGGGGTGTGCAGGTTTGCCATGCCTCGGCGCCTGGCTGGCAGCTCTCGCGGATGCGGGCGCTCATGCGGTGAACGCTGCCGCGGTCGAGCGGGCTGAGGGTGTCGCTGCGGACCACGTCCAGCATCAGGCTCTCGGCCTGGTTGACGACGTGCTCGGGGATGGCCTTGCACTGCCGGTCAAAGCCCTGCAATTCGGTCGAGACCTTGACGAACAGCTCTCTCGCCTGGGCACGGGCCTCCTTTTGCTGCAGGTTCATGCTCTCGACGATCTGCCAGCCCGACAGCAGCAGCGTGCCCGATGCGCCCAGGCCCAGTGTGGTCTTGAGCGCTGCAGCGCGCGGGCCGCGGCGCCACAGGGGCTCGGGTGCCA
>NZ_DCXA01000313.1:9710-13251 GCF_002328915.1 Aquabacterium sp. UBA2148 | reverse complement strand
GTGGCGTCGGGCGACTCGACGCCCTCGTGTTTGGGGCGCAAGGCCAAGCGGAGCACGCCGGTGTTGGCCGCCAGCATGAGCGCCGAGGCATCGCTTTCGCGCACGGCCAGCACCGCCGAGCGCAGCGACTGGCGTCGTTCGCGCGCCTGCAGGGCAGCCTGGGCGCCGGTCTCGCGCATGGCCTCTTGCGTGGCTTGGCCGCTCGTGGAAGTCGGGGCCTGATCGATCTGGGTCGCGTCGCCGAAGGTCAGGATGCGCGCGCGGCGCACCAGCACCTGCGCGAAGCTGGTGTCCTGGTTCTCTCGCGTGGCGCCCATGAACTGCATCACGTCGACGAAGTCGCCCGGTTTGGCGAAGCCGCCCACGCCAATCACCTCATCGACCTGCACGGCCACGGCGCGCTCGCCCGGCTGCAGCAGCGCCGAGAGCGACTCGGGCGCGATGGCGTCCAGCAAGACGGGCGTGCCCTTCGTGATGTCACGCGAGCTCACCTGGCCCAGCGCCTGTTGGGTCGATGCCAGGCTGCCCTGTGGCGCCGAGGCGGCGGTCTCCAGTTGCACGTCGGCCGATTCCAGCATGTGGCCGGCTCTGATGTCCCTGGCCGCGACAACAAAATGGGCCGATGCGGGTGCCGCCGGTGCCGAAGCCGCTTGTGTGGTCGGTGTGGCGGGCTCACCGCTCAGGCGGATGCCGATCAGGGCCACCACGACGGCGCCCAGTGCCAGCACACCGGCAAGGATCTTGAGGACGTTGTTGTTCATGTCGATGGCGCGTGGAGACTTCAGTTCGGACGCAGGGTGGCGGTGCCCACGAGGTCATCGGGCAGGCTGGGGATGTCGCCGATGAAAGGCAGCGTGAGCACGGGCATCAGCGGCGACTGACCGTAGCCGGTGTAGGCCACCTTGACCTCCATCGTGCCGGAGGTGTTCCAGGTGACCGTGATGCCGGAGGTGACCTTCGCGCGGATCTCATCGCTCATCCAGGCCAGGTCCTTTTCGGCTTGCGAGCGCACCACGTTGCGTGCGGCCGTCTGGTAGCTGGTGACGCTGGTGTAAGCGGCTGGCTCGACCTTGACGGCGGCGCGAGCGCCTTCTGCGGCCGTGTAGGTCAGCGCCTGCTGGATCAGCATGGCCAGGCCGTAACTGAAGGTCGCGTAGAAGATCCCGAAAAACAGGATGAACAAAGGCGCGAACTCGACGGCCACGCCGCCAAGCTGAGGCTGGCGCAATCGCCTGCGAAGGCCGCCTCGCTTCAGAGCAGGGAAGGCGGGGTGAGCAGCGCGGCGATCAGCCCGACGCTCAGGCACGTGCCCAATGGGATGTGCCTCGCTGCAGGCTGGCGTGCGGCCCATCGAGCCAGCCAGGAGTCGGGCTGCTGCAGCACGCGTGGTAACGCGAGGTACAGGCTGTGTCGTTGTCGGCTCAGCAGACCCACTGCGGCGCCCAGCAGGGTGCCGACGGTGAAGCAGATCAAGGTGAGCGGCCATGATGACAACAGGCCAATGGCCACGAGGAATTTGACATCGCCAGCCCCGAGGCGCTTGGTGAGGTAACCCGGCAGGGTCACCAACAAGGCGCCAGCGGCGGCCAGCAGCGCAGAGGTCGGTTCGGCGCCCAGGACGCTTCGACCGCTGAACACCAACACGCAAATGCCGACCAACCAAGCTCCCAATGAGAGCAGGTTGGGGATGCGCCGATGGCGCCAGTCGGTCCAGGCGATCACCAGTGCCCAGGCGAGCACCAGCGCAGTGGTTGGCGAGCTGACCCCGAAAACCGGCATGTCTCAGGCGGATGCGCACTCGAGCCTTTGCCGGGCCCCGGAGCCAAGAGGCCTCACTTGGGCGCTGCGGTGCTCAGCTTGGTCTTGACGGCTTCGAAGAAGGTGTTGAGCTGGCCGCCAACGCTGGTCATGCCGACGGTGGCTGCCAGACCGATCAGGGCTGCAACCAGCGCGTACTCGATGGCGGAAGCGCCTTCTTCGTCCTTCAGGAAAGCCTTGACGTGCGAAACGATGTTCATGGGGTCTCCAATCTGGCCTGATGGCCGAGTCGATCAAGGGCGCGTCACAAATGACGCAACCCGCCAACAAAATCTAACTCAAAGTGACGGACATGCGAGGCGTGGAACGACCCCTGATCAGGGGAGGGGCAATCCCGCCCGAAGTCCATTCAGACCAACCCACCGCACTTCAGTTGCTGTATAAAAACACAGCATGCATGACGAACCATGGCAACCCCTGCCTGACCCTCGCCAGCGGGCCGCCCCCATCAAAGGACGCGGCACCGCCACCCGACTGGCCCATCGCTTCGCTTCAACTGACAAGGGGCGAGAAGACGACGGCTGGCCGGAAAGCGACGCCGACACCTCGGCCCAGGCGAGCGTGCCGACCGAGGTCACGCCTGAACGCGCCCGCAGCATCCTGGCGCGCAACGACTCGCCCGACATCCCCTTCACGTGGTCGCTCAACCCGTACCGGGGCTGCGAGCACGGCTGCATTTACTGCTACGCCCGGCCCACCCACAGCTACCTCAACCTCTCGCCGGGGCTGGACTTCGAAACCCGCCTGGTGGCCAAGGTCAACGCGGCAGAGTTGCTGGCAGCTGAGCTGCAAAGGCCTTCGCACACCTGCTCGCCCATCAACATCGGTTCTGCCACCGACGCCTGGCAGCCTGTCGAGCGTGAATGGCGCCTCACGCGCGGCCTGCTGGAGGTGCTCGACACCTGCCGTCACCCGTTCACAGCGGTCACCAAATCAGCGGGCATCGAGCGCGACATCGACCTGCTGGCGCGCGCCGCCCAGCGCCGGCAGGCCAATGTCATGGTCAGCCTGACCACGCTGGACGCCGAGCTGTGCCGCAAGCTGGAGCCGCGCGCTGCGGCGCCATGGCGGCGCCTGCAAACCGTGCGCCGTTTGCGCGATGCGGGGGTGCCGGTGGGGGTCAACGTGGCGCCCATCATCCCCTTTGTCAACGAGCCCGAGATCGAGCGCCTGGTGGATGCCGCGGCCGATGCGGGCGCTTGTGCCATCCACTACACCATCGTGCGTTTGCCCTGGGAGGTGCTGCCGCTGTTCCAGGGCTGGCTGGCCGACCACCTGCCGGAGCGTGCCGAGCGTGTCATGGCGCGCATCCGCGAGATGCGAGGTGGACGAGACTACGACGCGAACTTCAGCCTGCGCATGAAGGGGCAGGGCGTGTGGGCCGACCTCATCCGCCAGCGCGTCAGGGGCGCGGCGGCGAGGCGGGGCATCGGCCATGGCGGCCCGGTGCTCGATGTCTCGGCGTTCGACCCCGGTTTGCTGGGTGAGCCGCCGGCCCAGTCGAGCCTGTTCTGAACGCTGGTCAACCGGCGAGGGGCTGCGCATGGCCGGGCAGCAGCCGCGCTGCCGGAGTTGGGGCCCGCCTCAGCCGACGATCGGGTTGAAGGCCGAGCGCTTGACTTCGGCCATCGGCACCTCGTCGCCGATGCACAGCGGGATGGCCGGGCCGGGCAGGTCCAACTGGTGGATCAGCTGCTGGCACAGGCCGGCGCGCTTGGCGTTG
>NZ_DCXA01000313.1:8471-9676 GCF_002328915.1 Aquabacterium sp. UBA2148 | reverse complement strand
GCTTGGCGTTGTTCAGGTCAGGCACGTCCACGAAGAGCAGGTAGGCGCGTCGGTCGCTGTGCTCGGGCAAGCGCCGGCGGCACAGCCAGGCCTGGCGAATGGCGGGGTGCCAGCCGAGCACTTCGCGGGTGTCCTCGAGTTGCACCTCGTCGAGGTCGTGGCGCTGCAACTGGGTGAACCAGGGCGGCTCGGTCAGGGCCTCCCACACAGCGTCGTCGGCCGCCTGCGCGTCTTTCACGCGTTGGCGCCATGGTTTGAGGGCGATGGCGTCGGGCTCGGTGCCTCGTGGCGGTCGCTCCAGCCATGTCACTGCCTTGCGTGCAGCGAAGTGGCGGTGGTCGGGTGAGCGCGACCACAGCTGATCGAGCCAGCTCAGGCGCAAGGCCAGGGGCGCGTCCTCGCAGGCTTGCACCAGGCCCAGCAGGGCATCGGCGTGGGCCGGGTTGCGCTCTAGCGCCTGCTGGTAAAGCTTGACCACGTCGATGTCGCTGTGCAGGCGGCGCTCGCAGCGGGCCCACATCACGAGCTCGTCGGTGCCCAGTGTTTCGGCGCGGGCACGCCAGCCTTCGACGCGCTGCTTGAGTGCCTGCTGGCGTTGGTGCTGGGCCTTCCAGGCCTTCGCCTGGTCCTTGCACCAGGCCTGGTCGAAGCGCTGAACCCAGGCCTCGGCTTCGGTGCCCAGCAGCGCCAGGGCCCCCTTGCTGGACCAGTCGGGCAGGTTGGCCGGCACCTTCAGGGCACCCAGGCGCTCTTTGAGCACCGGGTGGGTGTCGTCGATGTTCGAGACCTCCTTGAGCGAGCGGCGCAGGGCCTCGCGAGCGAAGCCGTCTTCAGGCGGGCTCAGCAGCAGGTGGCGCAAGGCTTTGAAAGGTCCGACAGGCAGGGCGTGATCGGTGGCGCCTTGCCAGTGCTGACGCCAGAAGTGCTCGCCCATCCAGGCGCCCTTGATGTCGATTTCGACCAGCGCTGCACCAGCCGTGGCCGCACCCACCAGCCGCGCCGAAATGCGGTCGGCCTCGTACTCGTCCTGGCGGGCCAGGGCAAAGCTGCGCGCCAGGAAACGCGGCACATACCAGCTCATGAAGCGCGCGTTCAGCCAGCCGCTGATGCTGTCGTCTTCGCCCAGGCGCTCGTTCATGCGCAGCCAGCTCAGGCGGGTGCGGTAGATCCAGGCGGCGAAGCGGCCATGGTTGCCGCGCAGGTGG
>NZ_DCXA01000313.1:3784-8416 GCF_002328915.1 Aquabacterium sp. UBA2148 | reverse complement strand
GTTGCCGCGCAGGTGGCCGTACTCGTGGGCCAGGACGGCACTCAGGCGCGGCACATCCAAAGCCATCAGCAGCGGCAGGCCGATGGTCAGGCGATTGACCGGGTGGCCGAGCAGGCCAAAACGCGGTACCTGCGAGATGCTGGCGTTGAAGCGATCGTCCAGCCAGACCTCGTCCAGCCTGGGGCCCTTGACCTTGCGCCTGACCTGGCTGATGAGCTTGAACAGCGCCGGGGCCTGCTGTTTGGTGAGCCGATGGCCCTCGGGTCTGGCATCCAGGCGAACCCACAGCGATCGCAGGCTGGTCCAGGCCAGGCCGGCCGCACCGATCAGCAAGAAGATCGTGCCCCCTCGGGCGCGGCCGCTCATCAGGTGCCCAATGGCCCAGCTCGCCAGCCAGATGGACACCAGCAGGCAGCCACCGATCCACGCGTAACCCAGCCCTGCGAACCACGCCACACGACGCCGGTAGGCGCTGGGGTCTTCGGCGCTGAGGTACTCGTTGACGCGGACGTGGTGGACGAAGTCGGCCTGTTCCATGCGGCTTCTCCCGGGTTTCGGTGTTCTGCCCGACATTCAAGCACGGGCCAAGCAGGCCGCTGGCGTCTAGAATCCGCTGTTTCGTTCTTCTTTTTGCCTGACCATGTCCAAATCCACGAAGGCCACCCCATCCACCAAGGCCGCCAAGCCCGTGAAGGCTGCTGCCGCTCCTGTCACCGCTGCCCCTGCTGTGGCCAAGAAGGCTGCTTCTGGCGTGAAGAAGGTCGTGCTGGCCTACTCCGGTGGTCTGGACACCTCCATCATCCTGAAGTGGCTGCAAGACGAGTACGGCTGCGAAGTCGTCACCTTCACGGCTGACATTGGCCAGGGCGAAGAGATCGAACCCGCGCGCGCCAAGGCCCTGAAGATGGGCATCAAGCCCGAGAACATCTTCATCGAAGACCTGCGCGAAGAGTTCGTGCGCGACTTCGTGTTCCCCATGTTCCGCGCCAACGCGCTGTACGAAGGCGAGTACCTGCTGGGCACCTCCATCGCCCGCCCGCTGATCGCCAAGCGCCTGATCGAAATCGCCAAGAAGACCAAGGGCGATGCCATCTCGCACGGCGCCACCGGCAAGGGCAACGACCAAGTTCGTTTCGAGCTGGGCGCCTATGCCCTGCTGCCTGGTGTGAAGGTGATCGCTCCGTGGCGCGAGTGGGACCTGCTGAGCCGCGAAAAGCTGCTGGCCTACGCCGACAAGCACGGCATCCCTGTGGATTTCAAGAAGCGCAAGGGCGGCGCCCCCTACTCGATGGACGCCAACCTGCTGCACATCAGCTACGAAGGCGGCGTGCTCGAAGACCCGAACTTCGAACCCGAAGCCAACATGTGGCGCCTGACGGTGTCGCCCGAGAAGGCGCCCAACAAGCCCCAGATCATCGAGCTGACCTACGCCAAGGGTGACGTGGTTGCCATCGACGGCGTGAAGATGTCGCCTGCCACCGTGCTGACCAAGCTCAACGAAATCGGCGGCAAGCACGGCATCGGCCGCCTCGACAAGGTCGAGAACCGCTACGTCGGCATGAAGAGCCGTGGCTGCTACGAAACCCCTGGCGGCACCATCCTGCTGAGCGGCCACCGCGCCATCGAATCCATCACCCTGGACCGCGAAGTCCTGGCGCTGAAGGACGACCTGATGCCGCGTTACGCCCGCATGATCTACAACGGCTACTGGTTCAGCCCCGAGCGCGAGCTGCTGCAAGGCCTGATCGACAAGAGTCAGGAAACCGTCAACGGCACAGTCAAGCTCAAGCTGTACAAGGGCACCATCCTGGTGGTGGGCCGCGAGTCCAAGACCGACAGCTTGTTCGACGCCAAGATCTCGACCTTCGATGACGACGGTGGCGCCTACAACCAGGCCGACGCGGCCGGCTTCATCAAGCTCAACGCCCTGCGCTTGCGCATTGGCGCCAACGTGAAGGGCGCGCGCGCTGCTGCGGCCAAGCCGGCCCGCAAGGCAGCTGGCAAGAACGCGGCCAAGAACGCAGGCAAGGCAGCAGCCAAGCCCGCAGCCAAGAAACCCGCTGTCAAGGCCGCTCGCCCGGTGATCAAGACGGCTTCCAAGTGAGCTCAGCGCTCAACCTGAGGCCGTGGCAGTTGCTGCGGCCTTGTTTGTTCTGAAAGACCTCAACATGACCACCACCACCCTGGCCGGCACCGTTGCCACGCAAGCCAATGTGTACTTCGACGGCAAGTGCGTTTCTCACACCGTCACCCTGGCCGACGGCACCCGCAAGTCCGTTGGCGTGATCCTGCCCGCCTCGCTGACCTTCAACACCGGCGCGCCTGAAGTCATGGAAACCGTCGCTGGCAAGGCCACCATCAAGCTGGCCGGATCTTCCGAGTGGAAGACCTATGGCGCTGGCGAAAGCTTCGACGTGCCGGGCAACTCGTCCTTCGAGATCAAGGTCGAAGGTGAGCCTTATCACTACATCTGCCATTTCGGTTGATCGGGTGAGTTGATCCCGCGCGCAGGCGCCTGGGCTTGCCAGGACTGAGCGTGGTATCGACATGAAAAAAGCCGCTGAGTGATCAGCGGCTTTTTCATTCAGGTGGCATCGGGCCTCATCGGTGGTCCGCCCCCCCGGCCTTGACTTCAAAGCTTGGGCTCGGGCAACTCGTCCGGGTCCACCTTCTCGCACGTCATCTGCAGCGTGCCGATCAGGTCGTCGTTGAAATCGAGCAGCTCGCCCTCGAGTTCCCCCTCCTGGCGGTCGATGGCAAGTCGGATGGTGGCCAGCCGTTTGAGGTTGGGCTGCCAGATCACCCAGCTGCCATTGAGCCAGTCGTGGTAGTAGTGGGTGCCGGGCTGGCGCAGCTTGTAGACCATGGTGTAGTCGGTCGGCGTCTGCGTGTAGACCAGGCGCTCGCCCTTGGGCAGCACGTTCGAGCGCTGGATCAGCGCCGTCGTGTTGTTGTCCCGCAGGGCGAGGTCGAGGTGGGCTGGCTTTGATTTGCCCGAAGCCGACAGCGTGCCCTTGCACTTGACGTACAGGTGGAACTCAGCGGCTTGGGTGGTCGTGGCATGGGCCCCCAGAACAAGCAGGGCGCAGGCCACGGCCTTCCGAAGGGGTGTCGGTTGGGTCATGGCGGTGCGAAGCAAGGGCATCACTTCTTGGTGGTGGACTTGGTGGCTGGCTTGGCGGTGGAGGCCTTGGGCTTGGCGTCCAGCTCCTTGGAGGCGGCGGTTTCGCCACCTTGCACGCCCAGTCGGCCGCCGGTGCCCAGGCCGCCCTTGACCTGTTGCGCCTTGTAGTTGCGCAGCGCCTTGACCATCTGGTTGAACGAATCTGCGAAGGCAGCGGTGATGACCTTGCCTTGCGGGGTCTTGGCGTAACCGCCACCACCACCGCCCAGGCCACCACCGAAGGCCGCGCCGAAGATGCCGAAGTCGTAGTTGCCGGCTGTGCCTTCTGCGGCCGAGATCTGAACGCCCGAGCGGTTGTCGATCAGCAGCAGCGTGGTCGAGGCTTCGTTCTTGCTGACGCTGCCGGCCACCAGGCCCAGGATGCCGCCACCGAAGCCACCCAGGCCACCGCCACCACCACCGGTCTTGCCGGAGAACTGGATGGACGGGCTCATGGTGTAGTCGGCTGCGACCATCTGGCCCTTCTGGAAGTTGCTGCCGGCACGGCTTTCGTCACCACGGGCGAACTCGCGCTCGCGCATCATGTTGTTCATGGCTTTGCCGCGCTCGACGATGACGAAGCAGTTGGACTGCTGGATCATCAGGCGCAGCACCGGCACGGTCGAGCCGAGTTGGTACTCGCGCAGGGTGATGTACCAGGGGGCGTTGGTGTCCTCGTCGATGGCGAGGGTGCCCAGGGTTTCGTCGCACTTCTCGAGCTGGCTGTTGTTGTTCTCGGCGGTGGCGCCACCGGCGGCGCCGCTGACGGTGCCCTTGTTTTCACCCATGGTGGGCGCGGTGGCCAGGCAGCCCGACAGCAGGGTGGCGCAGGCGGCGGTGATGGCCAGCAGGCTCAGGCGGCCGGCGGTGGAGATGTTGCTGACAGCAAACGACATGGAAGCTCCCTCGGTGCAAATGCGTGACTCGACAAAGCGAGGGCGATTCAGGCCCCCGTCATGAACGACGGGAAGTTTAGCCCGATCAAACCGGCGTCGGGAGCCCCCCCCTAGATCACCACCGGCTCTGGCTCCAGACGGATGCCGAAACGCCCGTAAACGCTCTCCTGGATGGCGCGAGCGAGCGTCACCACTTCGGCGCCTCGGGCGTCGCCCCGGTTGACCAGCACCAGCGCCTGCTTCTCGTACACGCCAGCCTGGCCCACGGTCTTGCCCTTCCAGCCGCAGGCGTCGATCATCCAGCCGGCGGCCAGCTTGAAGCTGCCGTCGGGCATGGGGTAGTGCACGATCTCGGGGTCGCGCTGGATGATGTCGCGGCATTGCTCGGGCGTGACCACCGGGTTCTTGAAAAAGCTGCCGGCGTTGCCGATGACGGCGGGGTCTGGCAGCTTGGCGCGGCGCACGGCCACGATCCAGTCGAAGACCTGGCGGGCGCTGGGGGCGGTGACGCCGGTTTCCTGCACCTTGCGTTCAAGCTCGGCATAACCCAGCATGGGCACCCAGGGGCGGGGA
>NZ_DCXA01000313.1:1556-3676 GCF_002328915.1 Aquabacterium sp. UBA2148 | reverse complement strand
GGGGCGGGGCAGGCGCAGCCTCACCGTGGTGATCACGCTGCGGCCAGCCAGGGCCTGCTTGAAGATGCTGTCGCGGTAGTCGAACTGGCACTGCTCTCGGTTGAACGTCACCGTGCGGCCGGTCATCAGGTCAACGGCGTCGAGCGACTCGAACCTGTCTTTGAGCTCCAGGCCATAGGCGCCGATGTTCTGCACCGGGGCGGCGCCCACGGTGCCGGGGATCAGGGCCATGTTCTCCAGGCCGGACAGGTCGTGGTCCAGGCACCAGCTGACGAGGTCATGCCAGGCCACGCCCGCGCCGGCCTCGACGACCCAGGCGTCGTCGCGTGTTTCGAGCAGGCGGATGCCTGGGATCTCGACCTTGAGCACCGCCGCCTTGATGTCCTGGGTGAACACCAGGTTGCTGCCGCCACCCAGGATGAACTTGCGCGCCAGGCCCAGTTCGGGGTCATTGACCACGCGTTTGACGTCGGACTCCGAGCGGATGCGCACCAGCGTCTGCGCCACGCAGGGCAGGCCAAAGGTGTTGTAAGGCTTGAGGTTGATGCCGTTTTCCACGGACAGGGCGGTGTGCATGCGAGAATTTTCGCAGACAAAGGAGAACAACCATGCCCAGTTTTGACGCCAAGCTCGACCCGAACCTCGAATCCGTCGGCAATGCCGTGGACACGTCCGCCAAGGAAATCGGCACCCGATTCGACTTCAAGGGCACCAGCGCCGCCGTCGAATTCAAGAAAAAGGAAAAGGAAGTCATCGTCTTCGGCGACAGCGATTTCCAGATCGACCAGGTCCGCGACGTGCTGTTCAACAAGCTGACCAAGCAGAAGGTCGACATCCGCTTCATGGATGTGGGCAAGGTCGAGAAGATCGGTGGCGACAAGGTCAAGCAAGTGATCAAGGTCAAGGCCGGCATCGAGGCCGAGCTGGCCAAGAAGATCACCAAGCTCATCAAGGACAGCAAGATCAAGGTCAACGCCAGCATCCAGGGTGAAGAAGTGCGCATCCAGGGCAACAAGCGCGACGACCTGCAGGCGGCCCAGGCCCTGCTGAAGAAAGAAATCACCGACGTGCCGCTGGATTTCGGCAACTACCGAGACTGATCGGTTGACGCGGACGCGGTATCCGCGATCGGCAGCCAGCGCGCAAAGCGGGAACAAACAGGGGGACCGGGCTGTGAAACAAGATCGATCGATGACAACGTGGGGGCGCTCGGCGCTGGTCGGTGCCTGGCTGGCCAGCGTGGCCTTGTCCGTTTCGGCTCAGAGCGTGGCCATGACCGGCAGCATGGGCAGCAAGGCCTTGCTGGTGGTCGATGGCGGCGCGCCCAAGGCCCTGGCCGCTGGCGAAACCCATCGGGGCGTCAAGGTGGTGGCGGTGCGCGCCGACCAGGTCACGGTGGAGGTGGGCGGCAAGCGCCAGACCGTCGACCTGGGCGGAGCGCCCGTGAGCATCGGCGGGGGCGGTGGTGGCTCTGGCGGCACGCAGATCGTGCTGACGGCCAGCTCAGGCGGGCACTTCGTCACCAGCGGCAGCATCAATGGCCGCGCCACCCAGTTCATGGTGGACACCGGTGCCACCAGCGTCGCCCTGAGCGCCGACGAGGCGCGCCGCATGGGCATCAACTACGAGCAAGGTGAGCGAGGGCAGGGCAGCACGGCCAACGGCGTGATCCCGATCTGGCGGGTCACGCTGAAGTCGCTGCGCATCCAGGATGTCGAGGTCTACGGGGTCGAGGCGGTGGTGGTGCCTTCGGGCATGCCGCATGTGCTGCTGGGCAACAGCTTCCTGACGCGTTTTCAGATGAAGCGCGAAAACGACATGCTGACCTTGACCCGCCGATTCTGAAACGGCCGGTTGGCAGGCAGGCCCTGCGGCCCCTGGCCATGACGGCGGCGACGGCCCGCGTTTCAGGCGGCGTTTTCAGCCGGGCGCGCTGGCAGGCGGTGGTCGCGCGTGCGCATGTTCGACAACTCGACCGGGTCATGGGCGCTGAAGAGTGTCACCTCGTCACCATGGGCCTGCTTGAGTTCGCGCAGGCGCTTCTGGTTGGCGATGCGGCTGGGGCCATGCATCTGCAGCAGGCTCTGGAACAGGCTCAAGCCGATGGGGCAGTGCGGCTC
>NZ_DCXA01000313.1:0-1481 GCF_002328915.1 Aquabacterium sp. UBA2148 | reverse complement strand
AAGCCGATGGGGCAGTGCGGCTCGGGCTCCATCTCACCTCGGAAGAAGTAAGCGTCGCCACAGTGCAGAAGCCAACCCCGGTCGGTGCGCACGGCCACGCCGCAGTGGCCTCGCGTGTGGCCGGTCAGGGGCACCAGCAGCACCTCTTCGTCGGTGTCTGGCAGGGCGCGCACGGCGTCGAATCCGAACCAGCTCTCGCCCGTGACCTCGCGCGGCGACCACTTCGGGCCATGGGCCCACTGGGCCGGGATGTAGCGGTCGCGTTCGCGGAAGTTGCTGCGCGCCATGGCGGCGTCGAGTTCGGTTTTGTAGACGTGCACGTGAGCGCCGGGGAAATCGCCCAGGCCGCCCGCGTGGTCGAGGTCCAGGTGCGTGGGCACGATGTGGCGCACGTCGCGCGGATCCAGCCCCAGGTCGCGGATCTGCTGGATGGCCGTCTCCTGCATCAGCAGGCGCGGGCGCACCACGTTCACAAAGGGCATGCCCAGGCGCCGCGGGTCGGTCACGTCGCCGGTGCCCAGGCCGGTGTCGACCAGGGTCAGGCCGTTGCGGCCTTCGATGAGCAGGCAGTGACAGCACATGTGCGCCGATGCCAGCCAGCCGCCTTCGCCGTTGATCAATCGCTTGCCGATCGGGCACATGGAGCCGCAGTTGAGGTGGTGGATGCGCATGGTTTGCTGCTTCTGGAGACGGTGCGTGCGCATCATGGCAGCACAATGTCGGCTTGACCAGCGCCCTCGCGCCGTCCCTTGTCGCGTCATCTTTTTTGCCAAACCGCCTGCCCCATGTCCCGCCGTACCCGCCTGCCTGCCGGCCACCAGCACCTTGCCGACATCCTCTTCGACCAGGGCTTTGGCGAGCGCCGGGTGTGTGACGGCCTGATCCTCAAGGGCCTGGTGCAGGTCGAAGGCGAGACGGTGGACGACCCGGACGCAGCCTACCCGGCTGACCGACTGAACCTCGTGGTCGATGGCCAGCCCTGGGTGACGCACGTTCAAGCCCTGGTGATGCTGCACAAGCCCGCAGGCTACGAATGTTCGCTCAAGCCCGGCGCTTGGCCCGGCGTGCACAACCTGCTGCCCGTGCCATTGCGCCGCCGTGGTCTGCAGCCTGTGGGCCGGCTCGACCAGGACACCACCGGCCTGTTGCTGCTGACCGACGACGGCCCGCTGCTGCACAAGCTGACCTCGCCCAAGAAGAACGTGCCCAAGGTCTACGAAGTGACCTGCAAGCACCCCGTCAACCAGGCCATGTGCGAGAAGCTGCTCAAGGGTGTGGTGCTGGACGACGACCCGGCGCCCGTGGCGGCCCACGCTGCCGAGCGGGTGCTGCCCGACGGCGCCCCGGCCGATGCGGCCACCGACACTCTGCACCTGCGCCTGACCCTGCTGCAGGGCAAATACCACCAGGTCAAGCGCATGGTGGCAGCTGTGGGCAACCGGGTCGAAGGCCTGCATCGCAGCAGCATCGGGCGGCTGGCG
>NZ_DCXA01000042.1:1907-10020 GCF_002328915.1 Aquabacterium sp. UBA2148 | reverse complement strand
AGCAGCTCATCACCGATTCGGCCGACAAGGTGCGCGCCGGCAGCGAACTCACCCACGCCGCGCAAAACACCATGCAAGAGGCCGTGCAGTCGGTCGAGCAGGTCACCGCGCTGGTCACCCAGATCAGTGGCGGCGCGCGCGAGCAGCTCAGCGGCATCTCGCAGATCAACTCGGCGGTGGCCCAGCTCGACGGCATCACGCAGCAAAACGCCGCAGCGGTGGAACAGATCGCCGCTGCGTCGATGAGCCTGGCTCAGCGGGCCAAATCGGTCGCCGAGGCGGTCCAGGTGTTCCGCACCGAGGTCGGCGGCAAGTCTGCCCACAGCCACGATGCGGTGGCTTTGCGCAAGGAAATGAAGGGCCAGGCTGCTCGTCAAGACCTGTCTGCCCCAGCTTGATGCCCAGGGCAGCGGCGGGCTAGCATGGGCAACTGTGCGTCTTGCGCCCGTTCTGAGCTGTCCCTTTCATGAAACTCGCCATCCTCTCGGACCTGCACGCCAATCGGCAGGCCGTCGAAGCCGTCTGGGCGCACGCGCGCGAAGGGGGCTGCGAGCAAACCGTCCTGCTGGGTGACTTCGTGGACTACGGCGCAGATCCGGCCTGGGTCATGGATTTCGTCATGGCCCAGCACGCGGGCGGCGCCATCGTCGTCAAAGGCAACCACGACGACGCCCTGCGGCACGAAGACCAGCACAACCTGGGCAACCACGTGTTGGCCTCCCTGGCCTGGACCCGCGAACAGCTGAGCGCCGCACACATCGCCTTCATCGAGTCCCTGCCCCTGACCGCTGTCCTGGGCGACTGCCTGTTTGCCCACGCCAACGTGCACGACCCGTCCCACTGGGGCTACGTGCAAGGCCGCATGGAGGCCACGCGCAGCCTGTTTGCCTCGCAGCAGTCGCACGTGTTTTGCGGCCACATGCACGACCCCTGCCTCTACCACCTGTCGTCCACCGGCAAGTCGGGCGAGTTTCAGCCGGTCGACGCCACGCCCATCCAGCTCTCGCCCATGCGCCGCTGGCTCGCCATCCCCGGCTCCGTCGGGCAGCCCCGAGACGGCAACCCGGCCGCCTGCTACGCCACGTTCGAAACCGAATCGGCCACCCTCACCTTTCACCGCGTGCCCTACGACCACGACGCCGCAGCGCAGCGAGTGATCGATGCCGGCCTGCCCGAAACGCTGGCCCAGCGCCTTCGCGACGGACGCTGAGCCCCCTCATCGCCGACAGGAGCCCCACACGATGACCATGTCTCCCGGCAAACTGCAGGCAGGCGATCGCATCGACGGCTTCGTGCTCAAGGCCAAGCTGCACCAGGGAGGCATGGCCACGTTGTGGTCTGTCGAGCGCGTTGACGAACAAGGACGGGCCGTGCACCCACCCGGTGAGCCGCAGCTGATCATGAAGGTGCCGCGCATCAAAGGAGGCGAGGACCCGGCCACCATCGTCGGCTTCGAGGTCGAGCAGATGGTCATGCCGATGCTCAAAGGCCCGCATGCACCCCGCTTCGTCGGCAAGGGAGATTTCACCCGCATGCCCTACATCGTGATGGAGCACATCGCTGGCGACACGCTGCGTCCTCGGCTGGACCGCGCCCCTTTGCCGATCGAAGAGGTGGCCGACATCGGCCAGCGGGTGGCCCTGGCCCTGCACGACCTGCACAAGCAGCACCTGGTGCACCTGGACGTCAAGCCCAGCAACATCATGTTCCGCACCACGGGCGAAGCCGTGATGGTGGACTTCGGCCTGAGCCGTCACGACAAGCTGCCCGACCTGCTCGAAGAAGAGTTCTCGCTGCCCATGGGCACGGGCCCCTACATCTCGCCCGAGCAGGTGCAGTTCGTGCGCAACGACCCGCGCAGCGACCTGTTCGCGTTGGGCGTGATGCTCTACCACCTGACCACGGGCGAGCGCCCGTTCGGCAACCCCAGCAGCGTGCCCGGCCTGCGCAAGCGCCTTTACACGGACCCGGTGCCCCCGCGCGACATCCGCTCAGACACCCCCGCCTGGCTGCAGGAAGTCATCCTGCGCTGCCTGGAGATCGACCCGCAGCAGCGCTACCAGACGGGCGCACAGCTCGCGCTGGACCTGCAACACCCCGAACAGATCCCGCTGACCCAGCGCGCCGAACGCACCGGCACACGCGGCACGCTCAGCACCATGAAGCGCTGGTTCAAGGCCATGGGCCACGAGCCCAAGTCGGACGTGCCCAGCAGCCAGCACGTCGAGCGCAGTCCCATCCTGATGGTGGCCATCGGCATCAAGAACAGCACGCCCGAGCTCGACAAGAAGCTGCTGGCCACCGTGCGCCGCATCATGCAGATGGAGCCCGGTGCCCGCCTTGCCTGCGTCAGCGTGATGAAAACCAACCGCATCGGCATGGACACCCTGGTGGACGAGGCCGGCAACAGCCTGCACGTGCAACAGCTGGTGGCCATCAAACATTGGGCCAGGCCGCTGCAACAGCAGTTGCAGATGGACGAACACCGGCTGACTTACCACGTGCTCGAAGCCCCGGACACGGCCAGCGCCATCGTCGAGTTCGCCACGCGCAACCAGGTCGACCACATCGTGATGGGCGCGCGGGGCAACTCATCGCTGCGGCGCTACCTGGGCAGCGTCAGCGCGCAGGTCGTCGCCGAGGCGGAGTGCTCGGTGACGGTGGTTCGGGTGTGAACCCACCTGGCTGAGGTGCGCCCTGCGCGCCATTGAGCGTCTCGCGCAGGAAGTCCAGGAAGGCGCGTGCCACCGGCGTGGGCTGGCGCTCCTGACGTCGCACCAGGTACCAACGCGACGCGATCGGAAAGCCCTGCACGTCGAGCACAGCGAGGCCCTCGTGCGCCGGGTCGCGGTCGAGCGCATGACGAGACAGCACCGCCAGGCCATAACCACCCGCCACGGCCTGCTTGATGGCCTCGTTGCTGCCCAGGGACATCTGCACCCGCGGGCTGAAACCCCATGCGGCGAACTGCCGCTCGCAGCTGATGCGCGTGCCCGAGCCCGGCTCGCGCAGGATGAAGCGCTCGCCCGCCACGGCCTTGAGTTGGAGGCCCGGCTTCGCGGCCAAGGGATGCTGCCTGGACGCGATCATCACCAGCGGGTTGTCCAGCAGGAACTCGGCTTCCACGGCCACGTGATCAGGCGGCGTGGTCATGATGACGAGGTCGTCAAGCGACTGCTCCAGCCGCCGCACGATGCTGTCGCGGTTGGCCACCTCCAGGTGCACATCGATGTCCGGGTAGCGCTGCGAAAAAGGCCCCAGCAGGCGCGGGATGAAGGACTTGGCGGTGCTCACGACGGCCACGTCGAGTCGGCCGCGCTTGAGGCCCTGCAGGTCGGCCAACTCCATCTCGAATTCGGCCCAGCGGTGCAGCACGTCGTGGCAGGCGCGCGCCAGGCGCTGACCTGCGTCGGTCAGGCGGATGCCGCGACCCAGCGGCTCGTACAACGGCACGCCCGCGGCCTCGGACAGTTGTCGCAACTGCATGGACACCGTCGGCTGGGTGACGTGTTCGGCCTCGGCCGCAGCGGTGACGGAGCCGGTTTCGGCCAGCGCCTGGAAGAGCCGCAACTGACGCCAGGTGACATGCATAGGTTTTTATCTAACCATCAGATCAAAAGATTTGATTTTTCATGATACCTGCAAAACCCTAGGATGGCGCCCCATGAACCCGCTCCAGAACCTGCTCGACCCCGCCATCCTGTTCTTCGTTTTCGGTGTGGTCGCTGGCCTGCTGCGATCCAACCTCGAGGTGCCGCCGCAAATTGCGCGCTTCCTGTCGCTCTACCTGCTGATGTCGGTGGGCCTCAAAGGCGGTTTCTCGCTGGCCCACAGCGGCCTGGGCGCCGACGTGCTCGGCAGCTTGGGGGCCGCGCTGCTGCTGGCCCTGCTGGTGCCCGCTCTGGGTTACCTGCTGCTGCGCAAATGGCTTTCGCGCTTCGACGCGGCGGCCGTGGCGGCCACGTATGGCTCGGTCAGCGCCACGACCTTCATCGCGGCCAGCCAGTACCTGGCGCAACTGCAAGTGCCCTTTGGTGGTCACATGGCCGTGGCCCTGGTGCTGATGGAGTCGCCTGCCATCCTGATGGCGATGGCGCTGGCCGCATGGGCTCGGCGTCAGCAGGCCTCGGAGCAAGGGGGGTCAGTTGCTTCAACGCCCGGCCTGGGTGCACAGGCGCCAGCGCCATCGCATTGGCATGTGGTGCGCGAGGCCTTCACCGACGGCGCCAACCTGCTGCTGCTGGGCAGCTTGCTGATCGGCTGGGCAACGGGTGACCAGGGCAAGCTGATGATGGAGCCGTTCTCCGGCGCGCTGTTCAAGGGCATGCTGGCGCTGTTCCTGCTCGACCTGGGTTTGCTGGTGGCGCGCCAGTTGCCCGCCCTGCGGCAGGTGCACCCGGCCTTGATCGGCTACGGCATCGTCGGTCCGCTGACGCACGGCTTGATCGCCATGGGGTTGGCCGCGATGCTGAGCCTGCCGGTCGGTGACACGATCTTGCTGGTGGTGCTGGCGGCCAGCTCGTCTTACATCGTGGTGCCGGCGGTGTTGCGGCACGCCATGCCGGAAGCTCAGCCAGGGCTCTACCTCGGGCTGTCGCTGGGGGTGACGTTCGTCTTCAACATCCTGATCGGCATCCCGCTGTATGCCTGGGTGGTGCAGCGGGTGTGGAGCTGAGGACCCGCTGCCGACTCAGGCCCGGACGCGCCGGCCGCTGATACCCAGGCCAGTCAGACCAGCCAGCATCAGCGCCAGGGTTTCGGGTTCGGGCACAGCGGGCGTCAGGCCTTCGTAACGGAAGCCCGAGGCCGAGGTGAAGGTGTAGCCGTCCGCCAACTCCAGGCCGATGTGATCGGAGAACATGGCGTTGACACCCACGTCGCAGTTGGAGAGGTGGAAGCACCTGGCATTCTGGTGCACGGTGTAGCCCAGCGTGAGGTCAACGCCGGTGGGCACGACCAGGCTCAACAGCACCTCCCCGGTGTAGCGGCCGTTGTTGACTTCGCCGTTGCCGTAAACGCCATCGGGGCCACCCAGGGCCCACTCGCGGAAGAGGTCTTTGGAGGCGCTCTCGGACGTGGTGAAGTACTCGATGGTCTCGACGCCGCATTCGGTCATCTCGCCTTCGCCCGTGCAGGTGGCCTCGGGGTCGTAGGCCGGGTTGGGCGTGCGGTAGCTCAGGGTGGCGTAACGCGAAGAGTCGGCTTGCAGGAAGTGCGAGATCTGGCCCACGCGCTCGAAAGACGACAGCGCCAAGCCGCTGAACTGGCTGTCGTAGCTCATGCGGAAGGTCACGGTGGTCGTGGCGCCCGGGCCGCTGATGCGCACGGTGTCGCTCAGGTCAAGGCGGGCGTAGGACTGGGCGATGCTGGTGGGCCGGCCTGCGTCACCGGTGGTGGCGGTGGTCTGGGCCTTGAAGGTGCCGCTGTAAGGGTCGACCCAGGCGTTGACGCTGGCCGAGACCGATCCGGCTGTGGCGCTGCGTTGCCCACCGGTGCTCAGCGGCGATGCATCGTCGCCGGGGTAAACGTATTGGAAGGTGCCGGTTTCGATCTCTTCGGCGTCCAGGCCCCAGGCGAATGTGACCGAGCCACCCGGCGTCTCCACGGTGCCTGCTTGGGCCGAAACCACCAGCGTGCTCAAGATGGCAGCAAGGTGGGTGGCACGGGAAGGACGCAGCAGCGAACGAGACATGGCTTTCTCCTGGGTTGGGTGATTCGACGGGGCAGAGCGTACTCGAAGAAAACCCTGCATCCTGCCGACCGAGCAGCACACCCACCCAGTCAAGGGTGGGGCGCCCGGACAGCGTCGACACCGATCAGGACAAAGCCAGCAAACGGGCCACCTTCTGGAAGGCGTCGACCGGTTTGCCCTTGCGGGCGCGCTTGCCCACGTGGGCCGCATAGGCCGAGTTGCGAACGTCTTCTTCCTTGGGCTTGGCGCCACGGGTCGTGCCGATCACGCGCACGCCGTTGTGCACCGTCGCCACGGAGGCCAGCGGGGCCTTCTTGGCATCGACCTCCATCAGCGTCAGGCCGCGGCCGCCGTTGGACTGCAGCTTGAGCTCGTCGAGCCCGAACACCAGCATGCGACCATCGGCGCACAGGCAGGCCACCTGGGTGTGCGCCGGCTGCACCACGATCGGGGGCAGCACCGTGTCACCCTCGTCCAGCGTCAGGAAGGACTTGCCGCCCTTCTGGCGCGTCATCAGGTCACCCAGCTTGGCCAGCAGGCCAAAACCGCCGCTGTTGGCCAGCAGGATGGTTTGCTCCACGTTGCCGGCCAGGTAGTGCGCCGGCTGCGTACCCGATTCGAGCTCGATCAAGGTGGTGATGGGCTGGCCATCGCCGCGCGCGCCGGGCAATGCACTGACGGCCACGCTGTAGACGCGCCCGTTGCTGCCCAGCACGATGAGCGGGTCGACCGTGCGGCATTCGAAGGTGCCATACAGGCCATCGCCCGCCTTGAAGGCAAAGCCGGCCGGGTCGTGGCCGTGGCCGGTGCGGGCGCGCACCCAACCCTTCTCGCTGATGACCACCGTCACCGGCTCGTCGATGACCTTGACCTCGGCGACGGCGCGCTTTTCAGCCTGGATCAGGGTGCGGCGGTCGTCGCCAAACTGCTTGGCGTCGGCTTCGATTTCCTTGACCACGGTGCGGCGCAGCACGCCGGGGTTGCCCAGGATCTCTTCGAGCTTGGTCTGCTCGGCGCGCAACTCGGCGAGCTCCTGCTCGATCTTGATGGCTTCAAGCCGCGCAAGTTGGCGCAGGCGGATGTCGAGGATGTCGTCGGCCTGGCGTTCGGAGAGCTTGAACGCCTCGATCAGCGCCGGCTTGGGCTCGTCGCTCTCACGGATGATGCGGATGACCTCGTCGATGTTGAGCAGCACCAGCTGCCGACCTTCGAGGATGTGGATGCGATCGAGCACCTTGCCCAGGCGGTGCTTCGTGCGGCGGGTCACCGTCTCCAGGCGAAAGCCGATCCACTCGGTCAGGATCTGGCGCAGGCCCTTGAGCATGGGCTTGCCGTCGGAGCCCACCATGGTCAGGTTGACCGAGACGGACGTCTCCAGGCTGGTGTGGGCCAGCAACGTGGTGATGAGCTCTTGCTGCGAGACGGTGCGCGTCTTGGGCTCGAAGACCAGGCGCACGGCCGCGTCCTTGCTGGACTCGTCGCGCACGGTGTCGAGCACCGACAGCAGCGCGGCCTTGAGCTGGGTCTGGTCGGCGGTCAGCGCCTTTTTGCCGGTCTTGACCTTGGGGTTGCTGAGCTCTTCGATTTCTTCGAGCACCTTCTGGGCGCTGGTGCCGTGCGGCAGCTCGGTGACCACCAGTTGCCACTGGCCGCGAGCCAGGTCTTCGATGACCCAGCGGGCGCGCACCTTCAGGCTGCCACGGCCGCTGCGGTAGGCGTCCTGGATGTCGCCAGGCGCCGAGATGAGTTGACCGCCGCCGGGGAAGTCCGGGCCCGGCACGAGCGCGAACAGCTCTTCATCAGAAAGCTTGTCGTTCTTGATCAGGGCCACGCTGGCCGCGGCCACCTCGCGCAGGTTGTGGCTCGGGATCTCGGTGGCCAGGCCCACGGCGATGCCGCTGGCGCCGTTGAGCAGCACGAAGGGCATGCGCGCGGGCAGCTGCTTGGGCTCTTCGGTGGAGCCATCGTAGTTGGGCACGAAGTCCACCGTGCCCATGTCGATCTCGTCGAGCAACAGGCGCGCGATCGGCGACAGGCGGGCTTCGGTGTAGCGCATCGCGGCGGCGCCATCGCCATCGCGCGAGCCGAAGTTGCCCTGGCCGTCGATCAAGGGGTAGCGCAGCGCAAAGTCTTGCGCCATGCGCACCATGGCGTCGTAGGCGGCCGTGTCGCCGTGCGGGTGGTAACGACCCAGCACATCACCCACCACGCGGGCGCTCTTGACCGGCTTGGGGCCGCTGTTGCCGCTGAAGGCCAGGCCCATGCGCTCCATCGCGTAGAGGATGCGGCGCTGCACGGGTTTCTGGCCGTCGCAGACATCGGGCAAGGCGCGGCCCTTGACCACGCTCAGGGCGTACTCCAGGTAAGCGCGCTCGGCGTAGTGGGCCAGGGTCAGGGAGTCACCGCCATCGGCGGGCGGGG
>NZ_DCXA01000042.1:0-1810 GCF_002328915.1 Aquabacterium sp. UBA2148 | reverse complement strand
CATCGGCGGGCGGGGGCGGGCTGAAATCGATGGTCTGTTGGGTCATCGGTGGGCAATCGTGTCTCTCGTGGGCCGGCCGCTGGGGCGGGCCACCTTGCGCCGGGAGTTTAGCGGCAAGGCACCGCGGGCCCGCTCACCGCCCAACGGACCACATTGACCTCAGCATGACGCCGCTTTTGCGCGGCAAATCCGCGTCGAACCCGACTCGCCTGCCGATACTCGACACCATGGCCACTCCCCTTGTCTGGTTCAAGCGCGACCTGCGCGTGCACGACCACGCCGCCGTCCACGCGGCGATCTTGCGCGCACCGCAGCAGCCATGGCGAGGCGTCTACATCGTCGAGCCTTCGGTTTGGGGCCAGCCCGACGCGTCGGCGCGCCAGCTCGGTTTTGTCATGGAATGCCTGGCCGACCTGCAGGCCCAGGTGCAGGCGCACGGTGGCCGACTCGAGGTGGTGCGTGGCGAGGCCTGCGAGGCGTTGGCCCGCCTGCATGCCGAAACACCATTCGACGCCCTGCTGGCGCACGAAGAAACCGGCAACGCCCTGACCTACCAGCGTGACCTGGCCGTGGGGGCGTGGTGCCGGGATCGGGGCATCGCATTCGAGGAGTGGCCCCAGTTCGGCGTGGTGCGCCGCCTGCGCAGCCGCGACGCCTGGCACCTGGCATGGGACGCTTTCATGCGCAGCCCCACCTGGCCCACGCCGCCCCGGGCGAACGCCCTGAGCAGCGCCGTCTCGCCACACCAGCCCGGCCACGCGCCTCGGCCATCCTGGGCGCCCCCGGACCTGCCCACCTTCGCGGAAGCCGACGCACCGCGCCGGCAGCGGGGGGGACGGCAGCGCGCCCTGGAGGTGCTGGACGACTTCCTGCACGACCGATGCGCCCGATACCGGGGCGGCATTTCGTCGCCCTTGTCGGCTCCCACCGCGTGCTCGCGCCTGTCGCCCTACCTGGCGCTGGGCTGCGTGAGCCTGCGCGAGGTCGTGCAAGCCACCCACCACCGACTGGCCGAACTCTCAGAACCAGCCAGCTCGGCACCGCCCGACGAGCAGGCCCGGGCAGCACGACAGCAAGCTGGCCTGCACGCTTTCATCAGCCGCCTGCACTGGCACTGCCACTTCATCCAGAAGCTGGAAAGCGAGCCCGAAATCGAGTGGCGCAACGTGCACCGAGGCTACGACGGCTTGCGAGAGGGCGAATTCAGCGCCGAACGGTTCGCGGCCCTTCAGGCTGGGCGCACGGGCTGGCCCCTGGTGGACGCCTGCGTGGCCATGCTGCGCGAAACCGGCTGGATCAACTTCCGCATGCGCGCCATGCTGGTGTCGGTGGCCAGCTACCCGCTTTGGTTGCACTGGCGGGCCGTGGGCGAGTGGCTGGCGCAGCAGTTCGTCGACTACGAACCCGGCATCCACTGGAGCCAGATGCAGATGCAGGCCGGCACCACGGGCATCAACACCACCCGCGTCTACAACCCGATCAAGCAGGCCCGCGACCAGGACCCCCGCGGCGTGTTCGTGCGCCGCTGGCTGCCCGCCATGCGACGCGTGCCCGACACCTGGTTGTTCGAGCCCTGGCGCATGCCTGCTGACGTGCAGGCGCGCTGCGGCCTGCGCGTGGGCGCCGACGACCAGGCCGACATCCCCTTGCCGCTGGTGGACCTGGACGAGGCCTTGCGCAGCGCCAAGGCGCGATTGCACGCACGCCGCGCCGACCCAGACGTGCGCGCAGCCAAGCAGGCCATCGTGAACCGGCATGCCTCGCGGGCCCACCGAGGCGAACGGGCCCAGCGCGCAAGCCAGCCTCGGCA
>NZ_DCXA01000229.1:1367-3075 GCF_002328915.1 Aquabacterium sp. UBA2148 | reverse complement strand
TACTCGCTGGGCGGCACCTACGCGGCGGGCCCCTTCAGCGCGGGCGTGGCCTTGAACGTGTTCAAGCGCGGCACCAACGCACTGCAGGACGCCCGCTACGCCCTGGTGACGGCCTCGTACGACTTCGGCGTGGCCAAACTCTCGGGCGCCGTGCAGAAGGTGCGCAACCTGGCCGGCAACGAGGCCAGCGACCGCACCGAAGCCATGGTCGGCGTCAACGTGCCGGTGGGCGAGCGCAACATCGTCAGCCTGGCGATGGGCCAGGTGCGCACCAACGGCAGCGACGCGCTCAACGCCCACCAGTGGAGCCTGGGTGCAACCCACCTGCTCAGCAAGCGCACCAGCGTCTACGCTGTGCTGGGCCACATCGACAACGGTGCGGCCACCAGCTACACCACCACCACGGCCACCGGCGCCGGCCCCGTCACCTCGGCGGGCCAGGACGTCCACAGCCTGCAAGTGGGCGTGCGGCACGCGTTTTGATTGAGCCCTGCCAGGCTTGCCCCAACCGGGGTGGCCTGAGCTGAAAGGAACGACGATGAGCTACCAATGGAACTGGTCTGTCTTCGGGCAGGAGACGGTGATCGGGGACGGCGCCACCTACGCCGACTGGATGCTGGCCGGCCTGAAGATGACGGTAATGGTGTCGCTGAGCGCCTGGGTGCTGGCCCTGCTGCTGGGCGCGGTGGTGGGCGTGTTGCGCACGGTGCCGAACAAAGGCTTGCGCACGGTCGCCACGGCCTACGTCGAGCTGCTGCGCAACGTCCCGCTGCTGGTGCAGCTCTTCGTCTGGTACTTCATCGTGCCCGAGCTGCTGCCCGCAGCCTGGGGCACGGCCATCAAACAACTGCCGCCCGATGTGCAGCAGTTCGGCGCAGCCGTCATCTGCCTGGGGCTGTTCACCTCGGCCCGCGTGAGCGAGCAGGTGCGCGCCGGCATCGAAAGCCTGCCCATCGGCCAGACCCGCGCCGCCCTGGCGCTGGGCCTGAGCCTGCCGCAGGCCTATCGACTGGTGCTGCTGCCCATGGCCTTTCGGCTCATCGTGCCGCCGCTGACGTCCGAGTTCCTCAACATCTTCAAGAACTCGGCCGTGTGCTCGACCATCGGCCTGCTGGAGCTGGCCGCGCAAGGCAGGCAGCTGGTGGACTACACCGCGCAGCCTTACGAGTCCTTCATCGCCGTGACGGTGATGTACCTGCTCATCAACGTCGTCGTGATGACCCTGATGGGCTGGCTGGAGCGCCGCGTCAAGGTGCCCGGCTACATGGGCCAGTGAGCTGTCATTCAGCGATAAGGAGACCGAACATGGCTTACGAATTCGACTGGTCCTCCATCCCCGGCTCGCTGCCTTTTCTGGCGGAAGGCATGCTGGTCTCGCTGGAGATCACGGCGGTGGCCCTGGTGGTGGGCATGGTGTGGGGCACGGTGCTGGCGCTGATGCGCCTGTCGCCCGTGGCGCCACTGCGCTGGTTCGCCACCGGCTACATCAACCTGTTCCGCTCGGTGCCGCTGGTGATGGTGCTGCTGTGGTTCTTCCTGATCGTGCCGCAGCTGTTCACGCAGTTGTTCAACCTCTCACCCGCCACCGACCTGCGGCTGACCTCGGCCATGGTGGGTTTCGCGCTGTTCGAGTCAGCCTACTACGCCGAGATCATCCGCGCCGGCATCCAGTCGGTGCCCAAGGGCCAGCTGGCTGCGGCCACCGCGC
>NZ_DCXA01000229.1:0-1304 GCF_002328915.1 Aquabacterium sp. UBA2148 | reverse complement strand
GCTGGGCCTCAGTCGCCTGCAGGCCATGCGCCTGGTGATCCTGCCGCAGGCCATGCGCAACATGGTGCCGCTGCTGCTGACGCAGGCCATCGTGCTGTTCCAGGACACCTCGCTGGTCTACGTGTCCGCGCTGGCCGACTTCTTCGGCTCGGCCTACAAGGTCGGTGACCGAGATGGTCGCCTGGTGGAGATGCTGCTGTTCGCCGGCGTCGTTTACTTCGTCCTGTGCTTTGCCTTGTCGCGCCTGGTGCAGGCGCTGCAAAAGCCCAAGGCCCAACACTGATTGCAGATGGAGCTCAACATGATCCAGATCGACAACGTCTCCAAGCACTACGGCGCCTTCCAGGTGCTCACCGATTGCTCCACCACGGTCAACAAGGGCGAGGTGGTCGTGGTCTGCGGGCCTTCGGGCTCGGGCAAGTCCACCCTCATCAAGACGGTCAACGGCCTGGAGCCCATCCAGGCAGGCCGCATCGTGGTGGATGGCACCCAGGTCAACGACCCCAAAACCAACCTCAGCAAGCTGCGCAGCCGCGTGGGCATGGTGTTCCAGCACTTCGAGCTGTTCCCGCACCTGAGCATCACCGAGAACCTCACGCTGGCGCAGATCCACGTGCTCGGCCGCAGTCGCGACGAGGCCACCACCAAGGGCCTGGCCTTGCTCGATCGCGTGGGGCTCAAGGCGCATGCCAGCAAGCAGCCCGGGCAGCTCTCGGGCGGGCAGCAGCAGCGCGTGGCCATCGCACGGGCGCTGTGCATGGACCCCATCGTCATGCTGTTCGACGAGCCCACCTCGGCGCTCGACCCCGAGATGGTCGGCGAGGTGCTCGACGTGATGACCGAGCTGGCGCAAGAAGGCATGACCATGATGTGCGTGACCCACGAGATGGGTTTCGCGCGCCGCGTGGCCGACCGCGTCATCTTCATGGACGCCGGCCGCATCGTCGAGGACCGCCCCAAGGCGGACTTCTTCGAACAGCCTCAGTCCGAGCGCGCCCAGCAATTCCTCGCGCGCATCCTGCACCACTGAGTTCCCCCGCGAGGCCCGGCTGTGTTGTTCACCGGTCCTCGCGGGCCGGTGTGGCCGACCTCGCCCTGTCGCCTGAAAACCCAAGCACACGCCGAGGAAGCCATGAGCACCCCAACACCCAGTGTCCCCAGTCACCCCACCCACCACGCCCACCCGGCGCACACCGCCAGCCTCAGTGGCGCGCGCCTGCCGTCCTACCTGAACGCCGCCGAGCCCGGCCCCTGGGCCATGTTCCTGCAGCAGCTCGACCGGGTCGAGCCGCACCTGGGCGAGC
>NZ_DCXA01000234.1:0-3478 GCF_002328915.1 Aquabacterium sp. UBA2148 | reverse complement strand
GCAGCGCACCGAGCACCTCGTCGGCCGGGGCAGCTTCACCGTCCGCGCCTTCTTCGGCAGCGGGCTCGGTGATCACGCGGGTGTAAGGCGCCAGGGTCTTGACCAGTTGGCCATAGATGCGCGGCGTGCCGGCCACGATCTCGCGCTGGTACAAGAAGTCGGGCTCACCGGTGAAGTTGCCCACCAGGCCGCCGGCCTCGGTGATCATCAAGGAGCCTGCGGCCACGTCCCAGGGGCTCAGACCGGTCTCGAAGAAGCCGTCGTAGTAGCCAGCGGCCACGTAGCACAGGTCGAGCGAGGCGGCGCCCGGGCGGCGCAGGCCGGCGCACTGCACCATGACGTCCTCGAACATCTTCATGTAGCGCTGGAAGTTGTCGCCCTTGCGGAACGGAAAGCCCGTGCCGATGAGGGCGTCGAGCATGCGCGTGCGCTTGGAGACGCGGATGCGGCGGTCATTGAGGTAAGCGCCCTTGCCACGCGAAGCGTAGAACAGGTCGTTGCGGGTCGGGTCGTAGACCACGGCCTGTTGCACCTGGCCGCGCCAGGCCAGCGCGATGGAGACCGCGTAGACCGGAAAGCCATGGATGAAGTTGGTGGTGCCGTCGAGCGGATCGATGATCCAGACGAAGTCGGAGTGCTTGGCGCCCTGCGTGCGGCCGGACTCTTCGGCCAGGATGCCGTGGCCGGGGTACGCCTCGCGGATGATGTCGATGATCGCCTGTTCTGCTGCCTGGTCGACCTCGGTGACGAAGTCGTTGTGAGACTTTGCGGTCACCTGCAAGCGCTCGATGTCGAGCGACGCCCGGTTGATGATCGCCCCGGCTGCGCGCGCAGCTTTGATGGCGATGTTGAGCATGGGGTGCAGGGCTTGAGACATGGATTGGACCGTCTGAAAAAGTCAAAGACGACCGGCAACGATCCCCCGCCACATGGCGAGGGCCCGGTCGACAAAATGGGCGCAGCGATGATCAAAGAACGAAGAGAATCGGCGATTGTATCGAAGTGCGCCGTTTTTTGCACCCCCCGCCCTCGCCACCCCGGCCTTTCCAGGCATCCACATGTCCACTGCGTCACAGCCCACCGATCCCACCCGCTTCATCCTGATCGGCACCAGCCACCCCGGCAACGTCGGGGCCACGGCGCGGGCGATGAAGGTCATGGGCTTTTCCGAGCTGGTGCTGGTGCAGCCACGGTTTGCAGACGTGCTGATCCAGGAGGAGACCGTGGCCATGGCGAGTGGCGCGGCAGACATCCTCGTGCGTGCCCGCGTCGTCGACACCCTGGCCGATGCCCTTGAGGGCGTCACCTTCGCCATCGGCACAGCCATGACGCCCCGTGACTTCGGCCCGCCCACCATCACGCCCCGCGAGGGCTTGGCGAACCTGGCCCGCAACCACATCGCCGTCGGCCACAAGGTCGGATTCGTTTTCGGGTGCGAGCGCCACGGCATGTCCAATGAGGACGTCTACCGCTGCCACGCCGTGATCAGCATCCCCACCAACCCCGACTACGGCTCGCTCAACCTGTCGCAAGCCGTGCAACTGCTGAGCTACGAGTGGCGCATGGCGTTGGGAGGCTTCCCCGTAGAGGCCCGCACACCCGATGCCGACCTGGCCAGTGGCGAGGCGGTGCAAGGCATGCTGGGGCACCTCGAGCGTGCGCTGGTGCAGCTGGGTTTCCTTGACCCGGCCGCCCCCAAAAAGCTCATGCCCCGACTGAACCAGCTCTTCAACCGGGCCGAACTGCGCCAGGAAGACATTCACATCCTTCGAGGCATCGCCAAAGCCATCATCGAGCGCTGTCAGCGCTGATCACCAGGCAACTGGTTGCTCGCCCGCGCGCACGCACTGCCTGCGCGCGAGCCCGCCACCTCCACCCCGACACCGTGCCGGGGTTTGACCCGGCCGCTACACTTCCCGGCTCAAGTCCAAAAAACGCACAAGCTCATTCCTTTCATGCTGTTTGCCCGCCTGCGCGAAGACATCGCCTGCATCCTGGAGCGTGACCCCGCCGCCCGAACGGCCTGGGAGGTCCTGACCTGTTACCCCGGTCTCCACGCCCTGGCCATGCACCGCTGTGCGCACTGGTGCTGGACACACAGCCTGAAATGGCTGGGACGCTGGATTTCGCACTGGGCTCGCTTCTTCACGGGCATCGAGATCCACCCGGGTGCCCGCGTGGGCCGCCGCGTCTTCATCGACCACGGCATGGGCGTGGTGGTGGGCGAAACCGCCGAGATCGGCGACGACTGCACCATCTACCAGGGCGTGACCCTGGGTGGCACATCGCTGTCCCGCGGGGCCAAGCGCCACCCGACACTGGGCCGTGGCGTGATCGTGGGGGCCAACGCCCAGGTGCTGGGCGGTTTCACCGTGGGCGACGGTGCCCGCGTGGGCTCGAACGCCGTCGTCACCAAGCCCGTGCCGAACGGCGCCACCGCCGTGGGCAACCCGGCGCGCATCATCGTGGCCAAGCAGCAGGTGCTCGACGAAAAGCAGGCTGAGCGCGAGGCCGTGGCCGCCCGCATGGGTTTCTCGGCCTACGGCGTGACCGAAGGCGACGACCCGCTGTCGCAGGCGCTCCGTGGTTTGATTGACCACGCATCCGGCCACGAGCACCAGATCGCGCTGCTGTGGCAGGCGGTCGAGAAGCTCGCGGCCTGCGCCCAGAGCCAATTGGGCCGCGACTGCATGCCCGAAGACGCCAAGAAGACCGAGGCCTTCGACGCCGACGAGCTCAACCGACTCGTCAAGTGAGCTCGATGGGCGGCGCCTGACTGAACCACTCAGCTCAGGCGCCTCATGCCCGTCAGGCCAGCAGGTAGCCGCCGTCCACGTTCAGGCAAGTGCCCGTGGTGTAGCTGGCCGCGTCGGACGCCAGGTACAGCGCAGCACCCGCCATCTCCGACGGGTCGGCCACGCGGTTCATGGGCACGTGGGCCAGCACCGACTTGAGGATCATCTCGTTGCTGGTCAGTGCCGAGGCGAACTTGGTGTCGGTTGCACCCGGCAGGATGGCGTTGACGCGCACCTTCTGCGTCGCACACTCCTTGGCGAAGGCGTGCGTCATCGAGATCACGGCGGCCTTGGTGATGGAGTAGATGCCCTGGGCCATGCCGGGGATCACGCCGTTGACCGAGGCGATGTTGACGATGGAGCCACCACCTTGCTTGGCCATCATCTTGGCGCCGCGCGAGCACATGAAGAAGTAGCCGCGGATGTTGACGTCCACCGTCTTCTGGAAGGCGCTCAGGTCGGTGTCCGTGATGTGGCCGAAGTACGGGTTGGTGGCCGCGTTGTTGACCAGGATGTCGAGGCGGCCGAACTCTTTCTCGATGGCTGCGAACGTGGCATCGATCTGTTCCATCTCGCCGATGTGGCAAGCCAGCACCGAGGCCTTGCCACCGGCTTCGCGGATGGACGCGGCCACGGCTTCACAAGGCTCGGCCTTGCGGCTGGAGACGATGACGTGCGCGCCA
>NZ_DCXA01000233.1:2688-2881 GCF_002328915.1 Aquabacterium sp. UBA2148 | reverse complement strand
GTCGGCCAGTTTGCCGTCGCGCATCTCGCGGAAGCGGGCCAGGTTCTCTTCCGGGCTGCGGCTGCGGAAGGGGCTGTCCACGCCGGGCTTGCCGAAGTCGCCGCGGTTGATGCGCATGTCTTCGGCTGTCTGCTCGTCCACATAGGCGTGGCCGGCGGTGATAAGGTATTCGGCCGCGCGGTACATGAAGTCG
>NZ_DCXA01000233.1:552-2601 GCF_002328915.1 Aquabacterium sp. UBA2148 | reverse complement strand
GCGGTACATGAAGTCGAAGTAGTTCGACGCGTAGTACAGGTGGCTTTCCTGCTTGCCGTTGAAGTTGGATTCCCAGTTGAAACCCAGCCACTGCACCGCGTCGAGGATGGAGTCCACGTACTCCTTTTCTTCCTTCTCGGGGTTGGTGTCGTCAAAGCGCATGTGGCAGACGCCGCCGTAGTCGCGCGCCAGGCCGAAGTTCAGGCAGATGCTCTTGGCGTGGCCCACGTGCAGGTAGCCGTTGGGTTCGGGCGGGAAGCGGGTGCGGATCTTGGCCGGGTCGGGCTGGCCGGCGTCGTGGAAGGCGGCATCACCCGGGCCGCCGCCCCATTGGCGCTGGGCGTAGGTGCCGGTGGCGAGGTCTTTTTCAATGACCTGGCGCAGGAAGTTTGACGTCCTGAGCGCCTGGCCCTCAATTTCTGCGGGAGCTTGGTGGTGTCGAGAGATGCTGGACGAAAGGGACGGGGGGGGCATGCAGTCATTCTAAGGAGAGGCGGAAGCTCCAAGATAATCAAGGTCTAACCCACAACAGGTGTCACGCGCTTGAACCAAAGCACTCCCTTGCCGAACGCCTCTCTGCTGAACCAGCTGTTACGGTTCACCCCCACGGCGCGCATGTTTTTCTCGGGAAATCTCTGTACCCTGACGCAGGGATCCGAGGCTGACGGCCTCAAGCAGGGGACGATGCACCTGCTGAGTCGCGGCGAGCTGCAACTGACGCGCAAGGGCTTTGCGCCGCTGAACGTGCGGGCGCCCAGCGTGCTGTTGCTTCCCCGCGCGTTGGAGCACTGGGTTCAGGGCTCAGGGCCGCAGGGGGTGGACCTGATGTGCGCCACCCTCAGTGAATTGGCGCCGCCGCTGGACATGATCTTGCCGGACGTCACGGTGATTGACTTGACCGCCACGTCATCGCTGCAGCGACCGGTAGAGCTGCTGTTCGAGGAGGCCGAGGCACGTGCTTTTGGTTATCGGGCAGCGATCGACCGCCTGCTGCAATACACCTTCGTGGTGCTTGTGCGTCACCTGATTGATCGGCAACTGCTGTCCGGCGGTGTGCTGGAGGCCATGGTCGACAGCCGTCTGGGTGTGGTGCTGTCCATGCTGCACGAATCGCCAGAGCACGACTGGACGCTTGACAGCATGGCGGAGCTGGCGCACCTGTCCCGGTCTGCCTTTGCCCTGCGCTTTGTCCAGGTGGTGGGCATACCGCCGTTGACCTACTTGACCCACTGGCGCATGGCGGTTGCCCGCAACCTACTCGCGCAAGGGCAGGCAGTGAAGGCGGTGGCCTCTCAGGTGGGCTACGGTAATGCCACCGCATTCGCGCGAGCGTTTCAACGGGCCTCGGGGCAATCGCCCAGCGCTTGGCAGATGGAGCATCTGAGTCAGCCGTAGGTCCATCGCGCCCTGGTTCTGGACGATCGGTGGCGTGATGCGGACGCCGAATGCCGTTGTGCTGTGCCGAACGGACCCGACTTCAGGTTCAATGCCTTGAGGCAGAACTTTGAAGGAGATCACGATGAACCCGAGCGAAAAAGCAGTCCTGGCCGGCGGTTGTTTCTGGGGCATGCAGGACCTGGTGCGCAAGCTGCCTGGCGTGTTGCGCACCCGTGTGGGCTACAGCGGCGGCGATGTGCCCAACGCCACCTACCGCAACCACGGCACCCACGCCGAGGCGTTGGAGGTGGAGTTCGACCCCACGCAGACGAGCTTTCGCGACCTGCTGGAGTTCTTCTTCCAGATCCACGATCCGAGCACCCCGGGGCGCCAGGGCAATGACCGCGGCAGTTCCTACCGGTCGGCCATTTTCTACACCTCGGACGAGCAGCTGGCCACGGCGCAGCAGACCATTGCCGATGTGAATGCCTCGGGTTTGTGGCCGGGCAAGGTGGTCACCGAGCTCGCGCCCGCGGGGCCGTTCTGGGAGGCCGAGCCCGAGCATCAGGACTACCTGGTCAAGCACCCCAACGGCTACACCTGCCACTACCCCCGTGCGGGCTGGAAGCTGCCGCGACGCGAGATCGGCTGACGGCCAACGCTCAAGAACGG
>NZ_DCXA01000233.1:0-436 GCF_002328915.1 Aquabacterium sp. UBA2148 | reverse complement strand
CCCGGTGTGTCTGTTTTTTTCCTGAGGAGATGGTGATGCAATCCCGGTGCATTCAACAGGCGCCCGAGCTGCGGGTGCCGTGGTGGATCGACGGCGAAGGGCGCAGCATGGCACCGCTGAAGCTGTCCGATCTGGGCGACGGGTTCAAAGTGATCTTCTGCTTCCAGCACTGGTGTCCGGGCTGCCACAGCCATGGCTTTCCGACCCTGCAGAAGCTGATCAAGGCGTTGGGCGATCGCGGCTTCGCGTTTGCCGCGGTGCAGACCGTGTTCGAGGGCGCCGAGTCCAACACCTTCGAGCGCCTGCGCGAGACGCAGTTGCGCTACGGCTTGAACATTCCGTTCGGACACGACCCTGCGATCGGACGCGCGTCGTCGCTCATGGCGGACTACGGGACGCGCGGCACGCCGTGGTTTTTGGTGATCGATCCGCTGGA
>NZ_DCXA01000276.1:262-2519 GCF_002328915.1 Aquabacterium sp. UBA2148 | reverse complement strand
TGCGCGAGACCTCGCTGCCATCGGACAGGCGCGTGGTCAGCGTGACGGGGCGCGCGTAGAGGTCTTTGAGGGCGACGTGGGTGTCAAGCGTGAGGACGTGGATGCACAGCTCGAAGGGCTGGGAGACGGCTTCGTGCAGCTCGAAGCGCTCGACCATCAAGTCAGCGGGCAAGGGCTGCTCGGCATGCGTGGCCGCCAGCGCGTGCAGCCGGGTGTCTTGCGCCCACGCAGACAGCAGCCCGGCCAGGTCCGACAGGCTTGGCAAATTCATGGTCCCTGATTTGGTTTGTTTGGTGCCGGGAGTTTAGGAGCAGCGCCCTGCCCCACCCCTCCCCCCATCAGGGGCCCGAACGCCGGAAAATGGCAACAAACGCAACAAGCCTGATACGGCTTGCAACAACCTCGCGCATGGGCTCGGTCCTGCGCGCGCCAGTGCGCCGAGCGACGCCGGGCAAGTCTCCTGCGCTCGGCGTCGTCAAGCCTCCGCTCGCGCTCGCGACAAGACGAACTCGATGAAGGCAGACATGGCGCGCGTGGGGTGGCGGTTGGGCATGTAGAGCATGAACATGCGCGTGCCGAAGATGCTGAGCTTCCAGTCGTCGAGCGTGGTCTGCACCTGGCCCGCGTCGATGAGCGACTGCACCACGTAGTCCGGCACCAGGCCCACACCCAGACCGGCCTCGATGGCCTCGCGCAGGAAGTGAAAGTTCTCGGACGTGAGCGTGGGCGAGAGCGGCACCTCGTGGCGCTCGCCGTGAAGGTAAGCGGCCAGGCGCAACTGCCGCCCCACCACCGCCGAGGTGATCAGCGGCGCGGTGCACAGGTCTTGGAGCTGCTGCGGCAGGCCGTGGGCAGCCACGTAGGCGTTCGAGGCGCAGGCCACGTAGCGCACCGCGCCCATCTCTCGGGCCACCAGTTGCTCAGGCGGGTCGGAGAGCACGCGCACGGCCACGTCCACCTCGTCGCGCATGAGGTCGACCACGCGGTTCTCGAACACCACGTCGAGCACGATGCCGGGGTGGGCGCGCTTGAAGTCGATCAGCCAGGGCGACATCACCAACTGGCCGTATCCGCTGGGCACGCTCAGGCGCACGCGGCCTTGCAGGGACTGGCCGAGCGCAGAGATGGTGTCGCGCGCGGCGGCAAGCTCGTCTCGGATCTTGCGGCCGTGTTCGCACAACTGCAGGCCGAGTTCGGTGGGGGCGATGCGGCGGGTGCTGCGGCGCACGAGTTGCTGGCCCAGACCGCGCTCGAGCTGGCTCAGGTGGTAGCTGACGTTGGCTCGGCTGGTTTTCAGGCGCCGCGCGGCTTCGCTGAGCGAGCCGGCGTCGAGGATGTCGACCAGCAGGGTCAGGGCGTGGAGGTCCATGGGGGCGTCGGCCATGGCATCAATGATCGCACGATTGTCAAAACTGGCTTGACAGCCTGTCAATGGAAGATCGGATTGTCAAAGGTAGATCGCTCTGGGAGGATGCTGGGTGCCTTCTGACGCGGTGGCCAGTTCCTTTGCTGACCGGCCTCGCAGACTTGGCCTTCCCAGTAAAAGCGCAGAACGCGCCCAGGAGCGAGACATGCCCGCTGAGACCCCTGCCCCGTCGCCCGCAGAACAAGCGGCGCTCGCCCACCTGCAACGCGCCGAAGCCGCCGTGATGGACACGCCCGAGGCCCGCGTGGCCCAGCCCCGGCCTTTGAACAAGGTGGGCGTGGTGGGGGGCGGCACCATGGGCGCGGGCATCGCGGTGGCGCTGCTGAGCGCGGGCCTGCCGGTGGTGATGGTCGAGCGCGACGAGGCCGCGCTGACGCTGGGGCGTGCGCGCATCGAAAAGGTCTACGACGGGCACGTGGCCAAGGGTCGGTTGACACCCGAAGGCAAGACCGAGGTGCTGGCGCGTTGGCAAGGTGCAGTCAGCTACGCGGCCTTGGCCGATGTGGACCTGGTCATCGAAGCGGTGTTCGAGGACATGGCCGTCAAGCACGCGGTGTTCGCCGAACTGGATCGCGTCTGCAAGCGGGGCGCGGTGCTGGCCACCAACACCTCCTACCTGGACATCAACGAGATCGCGCGGGGCACTTCGCGGCCAGGCGATGTGATCGGGCTGCACTTCTTCTCGCCGGCCCACATCATGAAGCTGCTGGAGATCGTGGTGCCCGCGCAGGTGTCGGCCGACGTGGTGGCCACGGGCTTCGCGCTGGCACAGCGTTTGAAGAAGGTGCCCGTGCGCGCTGGTGTGTGCGATGGCTTCATCGGCAACCGCAT
>NZ_DCXA01000276.1:0-162 GCF_002328915.1 Aquabacterium sp. UBA2148 | reverse complement strand
TCTACCGCACGGCGGCCGATCACCTGATGGAAGACGGCGCATCGCCATTCGAGATCGACGCCATGGTGCGCGACTTCGGCTTCCCGATGGGACCCTATGAGATGAGCGACCTGGCAGGCGGCGACATCGGCTGGGCCACGCGCAAGCGCCGCGCCGCCACGC
>NZ_DCXA01000279.1:8780-10751 GCF_002328915.1 Aquabacterium sp. UBA2148 | reverse complement strand
CCTGCGACAGGGTGGTACTGCTTGGGCCCACCCACACCCGCCCTCTCGCCGACCCCGGCACACGGCACCAACGCAAAACAACGCGGCTGAAATTCAGGTGACGTCAGGGTGAACAGGGATGTCTCGGGCATGGCCGGATTGTCTCGCACCTAAAATCAAAACCAATGCGTTGATCGTTGACGCCCGGCCACACCTGTGCCCGGGCCTTTTGCTTTTTCACCTGCCCATGCTGCCCGCCCTGCCCTCGCCCGCCATCGCCCCCGGCAAACGCTTCTCCGTGCCTCGGCCCATCGGCTCGGGCGACGCGGCTTTGCTGGCCCACTTTGCCCTGGCACGCAAGGCACAAGGCCAGCTCACCGCCCTGCTCACGGCCGATCCAGCCGACGCCCAGCGCCTGCTCGACGAGGTCGCCTTCTTTGCGCCCGAGCTGCGCTGCGCCATCTTCCCGGACTGGGAAACACTGCCCTACGACACCTTCTCGCCGCACCAGGACCTGATCTCCGAGCGCCTGGCCACCCTGTGGCGCATGCAAAACGGCGTTGCCGGCGAAGGCGACAAGGGCGTCGACCTGGTCATGCTGCCCGCCACCACGGCCCTCACGCGCCTGGCGCCGCCTTCCTTCCTGGCCGCCTACACCTTCCACTTCAAGCAAAAGCAAAAGCTCAACGAGGCCGCGCTCAAGTCGCAGCTCACCTTGGCCGGCTACAACCACGTCAGCCAGGTGGTGTCGCCGGGTGAATACGCCGTGCGTGGCGGCCTGATCGACCTCTACCCCATGGGCTCGCTGGTGCCCTACCGGGTCGACCTGTTCGGCGACGAGATCGACTCCATTCGCACCTTCGACCCAGACACCCAACGCAGCCTCTACCCCGTGCCGGAGGTTCGCCTGCTGCCAGGCCGCGAGTTCCCGATGGACGAGGCCTCGCGCGCGGCCTTCCGCGACCGCTGGCGCGAACGCATCGAAGGCGATCCGAGCAAGTCGCGCATTTACAAAGACATCGGCACGGGTGTGGCCACGGGCGGCATCGAGTACTACCTGCCCTTGTTTTTCAACGAGACCTCCACCTTCTTTGAACACCTGGGGGACCCGGCTCAGGGTGGCGCCGCAGTCGTCCTGCACGGTGACATCGACGAAGCCCTGCGCCGCTTCTGGACCGAAACCCGCGAGCGCCACCGCTTCCTGCAACACGACCCCGAGCGCCCCCTGCTGCCGCCCGAAGAGATCTTCCTCAAGTCAGACGAGTTCTTCACGCTGGCCAACGCCCACGCGGTGCTGGCCATCCGCAGCACCGAGCCCACCGAATGGGCCCGTCCACTGCCCAACCTGAGCGTCGAGCGCGGCGGCCAGGATCCGCTGCGCAAGCTGGAGCAGCACCTGAGCCAGACCGAAGCCCGCGTGCTGGTGGTGGCCGAAAGCGCCGGCCGCCGCGAAAGCCTGATGGAGCTGCTGCGCGACCACAAGCTGGAGCTGCCCAGCGTCGACAACCTGCACGCTTTCACGGTCAGCGAGCACCGCCACGCCATCACCGCTGCACCCCTGGCTGCTGGCTTCATCTGGCAGGGCGCCACCAACGCCCAGAGCCTGCACCTCATCACCGAGACCGAGCTCTTCGACGCCAGCCCGGCCACGCGCCGTCGCCGCAAGAAAAACGAGCAGACCACCGACGTCGACTCGCTCATCAAGGACCTGTCCGAGCTGAACGTGGGCGACCCGGTGGTGCACAGCAACCACGGCATCGGCCGCTACCAGGGCCTGATCAACCTCGACCTGGGCGACGGCCCCTCCGAGTTCCTGCACCTGGAGTACGCCGACAAGGCCGTGCTCTACGTGCCCGTGTCGCAACTGCACCTGATCAGCCGCTACACCGGCGTCAGCGCCGACGAGGCCCCGCTGCACAAGCTCGGCTCACCCCAATGGGACAAGGCCAAGCGCAAAGCCGCCGAGCAGGTGCGCGACACCGCCGCCGAGCT
>NZ_DCXA01000279.1:0-8758 GCF_002328915.1 Aquabacterium sp. UBA2148 | reverse complement strand
GAGCTGCTCAACCTCTACGCCCGCCGCGCCGCCCGCGAAGGCCACGCCTTCCGCTTCAGCGCACAAGACTACGAGGCCTTTGCCACCAGCTTCGGCTTCGAAGAAACGCCCGACCAGCGCGCAGCCATCCACGCCGTCATCCAGGACATGATCAGCCCGCGCCCGATGGACCGCCTGGTCTGCGGCGACGTGGGCTTCGGCAAGACCGAGGTCGCCCTGCGCGCCATGTTCGTGGCCGTCACCAGCGGCAAGCAAGTCGCCTTGCTGGCGCCCACCACCCTGCTGGCCGAGCAGCACTACCAGAACATCGCCGACCGATTCGCCCAATGGCCCGTGAAGGTGGCCGAGATGTCGCGCTTCCGCTCGGCCAAGGAAATCAAGGGCGCCATGCAGGGCCTGGAAGACGGCACCATCGACATCGTCGTGGGCACGCACAAGCTGCTGAGCGAATCGGTCAAGTTCAAGCGCCTGGGCCTGCTCATCATCGACGAGGAACACCGCTTCGGCGTGCGCCACAAGGAGGCCATCAAGGCCATGCGCGCCGACATCGACGTGCTCACCCTCACCGCCACGCCCATTCCCCGCACCCTGGGCATGGCGATGGAAGGCCTGCGCGACCTCTCGGTCATCGCCACCGCGCCGCAACGCCGCCTGGCCATCAAGACCTTCGTGCGCAGCGAGAACTCCAGCGTCATCCGCGAGGCCGTGCTGCGCGAGCTCAAGCGCGGCGGCCAGGTCTACTTCCTGCACAACGAGGTCGAGACCATCGAGAACCGGCGCGACAAGCTCGCCGAGCTGATCCCCGAAGCCCGCATCGCCATCGCCCACGGCCAGATGCCCGAGCGCGAGCTCGAGCGCGTCATGCGCGACTTCGTGGCCCAGCGCCACAACGTGATGCTGTGCTCGACCATCATCGAGACCGGCATCGATGTGCCGAGTGCCAACACCATCGTGATGACCCGCGCCGACAAGTTCGGCCTGGCCCAGCTGCACCAGCTGCGCGGTCGCGTGGGCCGCTCGCACCACCAGGCCTACGCCTACCTGCTGGTGCCCGACGTCGAGGGCCTGACCAAGCAGGCCGCGCAGCGCCTGGACGCCATCCAGAACATGGAAGAGCTGGGCTCGGGCTTCTACTTGGCCATGCACGACCTGGAAATCCGCGGCGCCGGCGAAGTGCTCGGTGACAACCAGAGCGGCAACATGATGGAGGTGGGCTTCCAGCTCTACAACGAGATGCTGGCCGAAGCCGTGCGCGCCCTCAAATCCGGCAAAGAACCCGACCTGCTCTCGCCCTCGGGCCTGTTCGGCAGCAACACCGACATCAACCTGCACGCGCCCGCCCTGCTGCCCGACGCCTACTGCGGCGACGTGCACGTGCGCCTGAGCCTGTACAAGCGCCTGGCGACCGCCGACTCCGCCGACAAGATCGAAGGCATGCTGGAAGAGCTGGTCGACCGATTCGGCAAACTGCCACCCCAGGCGCAGGCCCTGTTCGACACCCACAAGCTGCGCGTGCAGGCCAAGCCCTATGGCGTCATCAAGATCGACGCCGCACCCGGCATCATCAACGTGACCTTCCGCCCCAACCCGCCGATCGACCCGATGCGCATCATCGAGCTGGTGCAGAAGAACCGCCACATCAAGCTGGCCGGCAACGACAAGCTGCGCATCGAGAAGGAGTTGAAAGACCCGAAAGACCGCGCCCAGTACGTGCGCGATCTGCTCAAGCAACTCGGGCAGCCGCTCAAAACCTGAGCACGCAACTCATCCCTGGCGCTGTGCATCCTCCAGCGCCATGAGCAAACTGGCGCGGTCGGCCACGGCCACCTCCTGCCAGGGCCGGCCGGTCAGCGCCCCCTCCAGGGCCCACAACAGGTTCAGGCTCACGCCCGGACTGAACTCGCGTGTGCGCACGTACGCCCTCACCGCACCGAGCCGCCGCAAACCATCCAGGCTGGTGATGCCGGCGGCCGCCAACGCGGCCACGCTGCGCGGCCCCAGGTTGGGCAACTTGTCGAGTGGCACAGCTGATGCCGGGGCGCCGCCGCGCTTGTCCGTGCGACCCGCCTGGGCCACCCCAGGCATGGCCTCGGCGTCGATCGACTTCGCCGGCGACTTGCCGCCCCGCTTGTTTCGGGGCTGATCCCGGGCCCTGAGCGCAGCCTGCCAGGCCAATGCGCACCACTGGGCCATCTCAGCCGGATCCTCCAGTGCTTGAGGCGGCGCCTCGTGATAACTGAGGTGCACCGTGCGCCCCTTGGCGGCAAATGAAAAAGGCCGCAGATTGCATTTTGTGAAAATCGCGCGGGTTTCATCGTCCACCTTGAGATAAAGCACCCCGTTTGCCAAAAGCGCAAACATGACGCCATCGCGATAAAAGCCATGCCCGCCGAACATCGCGCGCGCGCGCACCGCAGCGAAGCGATCCATCAGGTCGATGAAATGCTGCGCCACCGCACCGGGTGGCCTGATCGGCTCACGGGACATGGCAAAACTCCTGGCAAAGGGTTGAACGCAGGCCACAGGCCCGGGAACAAGGGGTTGTCAAGTGTGAGGTATTCACAGTAACGTTCCGAGTAACTGAAAACGCCCCAGGGGAGAGGTTCCCCAAAACCGGAGCAAACCATGATCAAAAAGCTTGCCATCGCAGCCGCCCTGTCCGCAGCCGTCCTTTCGTCGGCCCAAGCCGGCGTGGTCGTCGGCGCCCAATCTGCCCAGATTGTCTCTGGTGCACCCGGCATCGGCGCCATCTCCAGCACGTACGACCAATATGGCCTGATCACCGACTACGTGAGCGGCGTGACCGACTTCGATGCCTACATCGCCAGCAACCCGCTGCACGTGTGGGACTTCAGCGTTGAAGACGCAGGCACCACCTACTACTACGAGTGGTTCTCGAACTTCGGCACCTCCACCGCCAGCGTGTCTTACGACCTTGGCGAAGTGCGCTTCACCCAAGGCCTGGCGCTGTGGAACGAAGACGGCAATGGCATCGGCAAGCTCAACATCCTGGGCTCGGTCGACGGCATCACCTGGACCACCCTCGGCAGCAGCCTGTCCCCCACTGACAACGCTTCTGGCCAAGACTACGGCGCCGACGTGTTCAACTGGGACGCCATTGCCACGCGCTACATCAAGCTGGAAGCCAGCCAGTGTCCGTCCAGCAGCACCTGGGTGGGCTGCAGCGTCGGCGAAGTGGCGTTCAACGTGACCGACGTGCCTGAACCCAGCAGCGTCGCCATGGCCGGCCTGGGCCTGGCCGTTGTGGGCGCCGTGGCCGCACGCCGCCGCCGCCAACAAGCCTGATCCTCCTCGCTCCCTGCCGATCGGTGCCCGTGGCGCTGTGATAATCACAGCCCTCGCGCACCGATTTCTCTTTTCATGTCCGCTTACTTTCACTCACCTGGCCTGGCCATCCAGGGCATCACGCCCCCGCTGAACTGGTCCTCGTTCAAGGCCATCGCCTTTGACATGGACTCCACGCTGATCAACATCGAGTGCATCGATGAGATCGCCGATGCCGTTGGCAAGAAGGCCGAGGTGGCTGCCATCACCGAGGCGGCCATGCGCGGAGAAATCACGGACTTCAAGGACAGCTTGCGCAGGCGCGTGGCCCTGCTCAAAGGCGTGCCTGCCGAAAGCCTGGCGCAGGTCTACGACGAGCGACTGCGACTGAACCCAGGCGCCCAGGCCCTGATGCAGGCCGCCAAAGAAGCCGGCCTGCACACCATGCTGGTCTCGGGTGGTTTCACCTTTTTTGCCGACCGCGTGAAAGCACGCCTGGGCATGCACGAAGCGCACGCCAACGTGCTGGCCATCGAAGGCGGCCTGCTGACCGGCGAGGTCGTCGGTGACATCGTGGATGGCGAGGCCAAGAGGCAGCACCTGATCTCGCTGTGCGCCCGCCTGGGATGCCCCACTTCGGCTGCAATCGCCGTGGGCGACGGCGCCAATGACCTGCCGATGATGGGCGCAGCCGGACTCAGCGTGGCCTACCACGCCAAACCCAAGGTGCGCGAGCAGGCCATGGTGTCCATTCAGGAAGGCGGCCTTGACCGCCTCCTTGAACTGCTTCGCTGAGGGGCGACGGGCGCGTGCCATGGTGCGCCCCCTCGACGATGCGCAGGGCAGGTGATCAGATCAGCGGGCGCGAGGCCACCACGATCCCGTCTTCATCAGCGTAGAGCCAGTCACCTGGGCGCACCCAGACACCCTGAACCTGAACGGCCACATCGCTTTGGCCCTCCTGGCGCTTTTCCGTGGGCAGGGGCATCAGCGCCAGCGCTCGGATGCCCACATCGCACTCGGCCAGCTCAGCGGAATCACGCACGCAACCATCCACGATCACACCTGCCCAGCCGTTCTTGGCGGCAGCCTTGCCCAGGTTGCCGCCCACCAACGCCCGGCGCAGTGAAGCACCGCCATCGACCACGAGCACGCGCCCATTGCCAGGTGAGTCCACCGCTGCCTTGACCAGGGTGTTGTCCTCGAAACACTTCACGGTGCTGACCTGGCCCGAAAACTTGATCCGACGCCCGTAGTCCTTGAAGACCGGCGGCAAAACCCGGAAGTCGCCGTCGGTGTTGTTCTTGTGCTCGTCACACAGGTCGCAGGTGGCAAAGGATGCGGTCATGTCTGGCTCCAGTCTTCGTTCGTCTGTCGGTGCGGTCGCATGACGCTCCCCAAAAACACGGGGAGCGTGACAACGGCGCGCGCAAAATGAATGCCCGGATCGTATCGCAGCGCCCCGGCGTTCACGGCAGGCCGGCTGCATGCTAAATTCCGCGCGCCACCCGACCACCCCCTGCGCACATGCCCATCGTCAGCGTCATCATCCCGGCTTACAACGCGGCCAGCTACATCGCGGAGACACTGACTTCGGCCCTTGGCCAAACGCTTGTCGACATCGAGGTCATCGTGGTCGACGATGGCTCCAAGGACAACACGGCCGAGGTGGTTCAGCGCTTTGCGTCGGTGCGCTGCGTGCATCAGAAAAACGCCGGCGTCTCGGCAGCGCGCAACACCGGCGCGGCGAACGCGCGCGGCGAATTCCTGGCCTTCCTGGACTCCGATGACCTCTGGCACCCGGACAAATTGCGCCAACAGGTCGAAGCCTTGCGCCAACACCCAGGCAGCGTCTTTTGCCGCACAGAAGCGGTGAGCGACCCCGCCCGGCAAGCCGAAATCCAGCGTGGCGCACCCAACCCCGACGCGCCGCACGAACTCATCCCCGACTTCCACAGCAGCTTCCTGGTGCCTTACCTGACCACCTCCACGGTGATGGTGCGGCGCTCGGCCTTCGAAGAGGCCGGTGGCTTTGACACCCGCCTGCGCATCGCCGAGGACGTTGACTTCTACCTGCGTGTGCTGGTCCGTCACCCACTGGTGATCAAGATGACTCAAGCGCTTGTCTACAAACGCCCCGTTCCAGGCAGCCTGGGCGACGACAGCGTGGCCGGCTACCACCAGTTGCTCAAGGTTTACGACCGTTTCCTGGCAAACCACCCGCAGGCCCGCGACGTGATCGGCGCCCAGCGCATCGAGCAGGCTTATCACAAGCTCTACCTCGACCTGGCTCGCAGCCACCTCTGGATCGGCGAGAACCGCCAGGCATGGCAAGCCGCCTGGCAGGCGCGAAAGCATGGCCCGGCCAGCGCATCGTGGCCACTGATGGCCAAGGCATGCGTGCCGAACTGGCTGCGCGAACAACTCGGCAGCCGCCGCAAGCTGGCCAACTGATCACCCGCTTGCGGGGCTCGGCGTCAAGGTTGCGTCAAGGTTGCATCAGGACCGTGCCTGGCACGGCACCGCCTTGCCAGACTTGATGTCCCGCAGGAAGGCTTCGAGTTGGCGCGTGTTGTGGCACCACTGACGCTCACGGCCGATGTACTCGCGGGCCGCCGCCCCCACCCGAGCCAGCTCAGCAGGCTGGCGTGCACGCTCCAGCACGCAGGCAACAGCGTGATCGAGGTCTCCGGCACGGAACACCCACCCCGTCTCGTCAACCTTGAGCACCTCGTTGATGGGCTCGAAGTCGGGGGCGATCGGCGCGATGCCGCAAGCCATGAACTCGAACAGCTTGACGGGTGACGTGTAGTCACCTGCGCTGGGCAGCACGGCCAGGTCCATGGCGGCCAGCAGGCCGGGCACCTCTTCGTGGGCCACCCGCCCGGTCAGGATCACCTGGGCCTGCAAGCCTTTTTCGTTGACGAAGCGGCGCACCTCGTCCGAGGTGATGCCATCACCAATCAACAGCAACTTCAACTGCGGCTCGCTCTTGAGGCGATCGGCGATGCGGTAGACGAACTGGTCGATGGCATGCCAGGGCAGGAAGGCACCCAGGTAGCCACAGACGGTCGCACCCTCCAGGCCCCACTTGCGGCGAGCCGCCTCGCGTTGCTCGGGCGTGAAGGAGAACTGCGACAGGTTCGCCGCATTGGGCGAGACGATGGCGGGCGCCATCCACCCGTGGGCCTTGACCAGTCGGTCGCGGAACACCGACGACACGAACACCAGGCCGTCGGCGCGCTGCACGGTCCAGCGCTCCAGCCAGATGGCCAGGCGAGACAAGGACAGCGGCCGCACACGGTACACCGTTGCCGAGTCGTTGATTTCCAGGATCATGGGGACGCCGAACCAGCGAGCGATCAGGGTCGGGGCGAACATGAACAGCGAGTAGCGCTCGTAGATGAGCTCGGTGTCGCGGTGCTTGAGCAGGTAGCGGCCCACCCGGTAAGCGGCCACCAGGTTGTAAGCCAGCTCGACCAGCTCGAACAGGGGCTCGGGCAGGCGGCTGACCAGCTTCATCCACCACTTGGCTTGCTTGGTCGGTGACAGGGTCTTGGGCGACGAATAAGGGTCGGCCCCCGGCAAAGACAGCACGTCCACCACGGTGCCATCGGCCCGCAAGGCGTCCGTGATGCCACGGATGTGAACGCCCTCGACTGCCTTGCCCTGGGTGCGGTGGTGATACAGAACTCGCTTGATCATGTGTTGTATTGCCGGGTTGTGGACCGTTTTCCCCCTCAATCATACGGTCTGCCCCCCAGGCAATCTCCGCTATCATCCGCGCACTCCCCGTGTCCACGGGCCGCCGCCGTCCTGCGGCAAAAGGGCATGGCCCGCGCGCATCGATCCGCACGGCGATGCACCCGCGTTCATTGCCACCTTTTGAGTCTGCCGCGATTGAACATGCACATCTACTGGGGATTGGGTCTGGTTGCAGCGGTGTTCCTGGCCGCAGTCGTCGTTCTGGCGCGAGAAGTCCGCAACCGCCACATCGGCATCTGGTTCCGCTCCTGGCTGAAACAGGACTGGCGCGAACCCGCCCCGCAAGGCGTCACGCGCCACCTGATGTTCTGCTTCGTCGACCACTACGAGCCGGCCTGGGCGCGCCCCACTTACGAGGTTGAACGCAAGCGCGTGCTCGAGTGGAAGCAGCGCTACCCCGAGCTGTGCGCCAAGCACCGTGACGCCGACGGCTTCCCGCCCGTGCACACCTTCTTCTACCCGGAAGAAGAGTACCGCCCCGAGCACCTGGACGACCTGGTCGACCTGTGCCGCATGCGCCTGGGCGAGATCGAGATCCACCTCCACCACGAGGACGACACCGAAGCCGGCCTGCGCGAGAAGCTGCAGCGCTTCACCCGCACCCTGATCGACCGCCACGACGCCCTGCCGGTCGACCCCGTCTCGGGCCAGGTGCGCTGGGCCTTCATCCACGGCAACTGGGCGCTGGACAACGCGCACCCTGATGGCACCGGCTGCGGCGTCAACAACGAACTCATCATCCTGCGCGAAGAGGGCTGCTACGCCGACTACACCCTGCCGGCAGCACCCAACCCCTGTCAGACCGTCACGATCAACCAGATCTACTACGCCAAGGACGACCCGGACCGCCCGCGCTCGCACGACCATGGCGTGCCAGTGCGCGTGGGCACCCCCCCCAGTGGCGACCTGATGATCCTGCAAGGCCCGCTGACTTTCGATTTCAAAAAGCGCAAGCTGGGCCTGATCCCTCGCATCGAAAACAGCGATGTGCGCACCAACAACCCGCCCACGCGCCAGCGCGTCGACGCCTGGGTCGAGACCGGCATCCACGTCAAGGGCCGTCCCGAGTGGATCTTCGTCAAGGTGCACACCCACGGCACGCAAGAGCCGGACATGCCCACGCTGCTGGGTCCGGCCATGGACGACTGCTTCACCTACATGGAGACGAAGTACAACTGCGGCCGCGACTGGAAGCTGCACTACGTGAGCGCGCGGGAGATGTACAACATCGTCAAGGCGGCAGAACAGGGTCTCACTGGAGACCCCAACGCCTACCGTGATCACGTCGTCCCCCGTCCGGCTTACGCCCCACGGGTGGGCGCATGAATGCGGCGGCGCTGACCCTGGTTGGCATCGCACTCGGGGGCTGGGTCCTCGTGGTGTACAGCTACGCCGGCTACCCTGTGCTGCTGGCCCTGGTTGCCGCGCTGCACCAGCTCAAGCGCGACCTGCGCTACGTGTTGGGCAAGGCCGAACGACGGCGCCAAACCAACGCCAACGACGCCAACCAATGGCCTGACGTCGCCGTGGTGATCGCCGCCTACAACGAAGAGCGCCACATCCACGCCCGCGTCATGAACCTGCTCGAGCAGGACTACCCGGCTGACAAGCTGAGCATCCACATCGGCTCGGACGGCAGCCGGGACCGCACGGCCGAGATCCTGCGCGGCATCGCTGATCCACGATTGAAAGCCCACGTCTTCGAGGC
>NZ_DCXA01000012.1:1901-9951 GCF_002328915.1 Aquabacterium sp. UBA2148 | reverse complement strand
CATCGGCGTGATCGACGGCATCGCGTTTCAGACCAACATCCTGGCGCTGAACGCGGCGGTGGAAGCTGCGCGCGCGGGCGAACAAGGCCGCGGCTTTGCGGTGGTGGCCGGCGAGGTGCGCACGCTGGCTCAACGCTCGGCCAACGCCGCGCGCGAGATCAAGTCACTGATCGCCGCTTCGAGCGACCGCGTCGAATCGGGGGCCCGGCTGGTGGGCGACGCCGGCCAGGCGATGGAGGAGATCCTGCAGGCCGTGCAGCGCGTGACGCACATGATGGGCGACATCCGCGCCTCGACCTCGGAGCAGAGCGACGGCATCCGCCAGGTGTCGCTGGCGGTGAACCACCTCGACCAGATGACGCAGCAGAACGCGGCGCTGGTGGAAGAATCGGCCGCGGCCTCGCAGAGCATGCGCGATCAGGCCCAAAGGCTGTCGGGGGCGGTGAACGTGTTTCAGACGTCCTGACCGAGGTCCGGCGCTGCAAAGCAAAAGCCCCGCAGTGCGGGGCTTTTTGTTGGGTGCTGGCGTCAGATTGGCGGCTCGGATACATTATTGAGTAAATTTACTCAATAAACTCATGGACTACCAGCGCCCCCTGCTTCAAGTCATCGTCGCCAGGTTGAACGAGCAACCCAAACGGATGCAGATCTTGGCCGGGCCGCGTCAGGTTGGCAAGACCACCCTGGTTCATCAGTTCAGAGCAACCCGCCCGAGCGACTCGGTCAAGGTGGTCGCTGCGGATGCATCAGAGAAAGCAGGTTTGAGCGAGGCAGATGACTGGGATTCGCCCACGCTGATGCGCAGCCAAGCAGCAAGCTTCGATGCCAATTGGCTGATTGATCAATGGGCCAAAGCCGAACGCGCCGCGAAAGCTTGGCGCGAGTCAGAACCCGGGCGAGCATCTCGCCTACCTTTCGTTTTGGTCATCGACGAGATCCAGAAAATCCCCCGGTGGTCGGATCACATCAAAGGCCTGTGGGATCGGCAAATCGCGACTGGACACCCGATGCAAGTGCTCTTGCTGGGATCGTCTCCGTTGTTGATGCAAAAGGGGCTGTCAGAGAGCCTGGCTGGCCGCTATGAGGTCATCCCCATCACGCATTGGTCGTTCGAGGAGATGAACAGCGCGTTCGACTTCACGCTTGACCAGTTCGTGTTCTTCGGTGCCTACCCAGGCAGTGCAAGCTACATCCAGGATGAAGGGCGCTGGCGCAACTATGTGCTGCGCAGCCTGATCGAGCCCAACATCGAACGCGACGTCCTCATGATGACAAGGGTGGACAAGCCCGCGTTGCTCAAGCAGCTCTTTGAAGTCGGCTGCTCCTTCTCGGGCCAGATCGTGTCGCTGGACAAGACCCTGGGTCAGCTCAACGACGCTGGAAACGTGACCACCCTGGCCCGGTACCTGGAGCTTCTCGCCCACGCCGGGTTGATGTCCGGTTTGCACAAACACGCCGCACAGGTGCTGCGCAAACGTCAGTCACCGCCAAAGTTCCAGGTCCTGAACAACGCCCTGATGAGCGCCAAAGGACAGCACAGCTTTGCCGAGGCCATGGCAGACAAAAGCCATTGGGGGCGGCTTGTCGAAAGTGCGGTGGGCGCCCACCTGATCAATTCCGCCGACACCGACACACGCGTCCACTACTGGCGAGAGGGCGGCCTGGAGGTGGACTTCGTGATCGAGCACAGAGGTCGACTCGCAGCAGTGGAGGTGAAAAGCGGAAACGTTGGTGCAGGCGCACGGCATGCAGGGCTCGACGAGTTCATTCAACGCTTTCCAGGTTGCAAGCGCTGGGTGGTGGGCAGCGAGAGCCTTCCCCTGGGCGAGTTCTTGCGGTACGGAGCCGCACATTGGGTGGGTTGACCATGGCGCAGACAGGCGAGATCCGCATCCCGCGCCACGCGACCGCTCGCGAAGGCCAGGGCCGCTCGGCCAAACTGCCCCTTTCAAATTGGCGCTCCACGCGCGCTTATGTCTTGCTGGCCCCCCCTGGCACCGGCAAGACGGAAGCGATGAAGGCAGAAGCCGCAGCGCACAACCAGTCCCCCTTCGTTGAGGCGCACCTCATGATGCGTCCCGGCTGGCGGGCACCCACCTTGGCCGAAGGGCAAGCTCTGTACATCGACGGGCTGGACGAAGCCAGAGCCAGCAATGTGGGTGGACATCGCAATCGCCCGCTGGACGAAATCTGCACCAAATTGATCGAAATGGGGTCGCCCCCCTTTCGCTTGAGCTGTCGCGAAGCGGACTGGATTGAAGCGCTGGATCACGGTGCAATCAAGCTGCTGGCAGCAGAGCGCGACGTTGTCGAACTCCGGCTCGAACCACTGAACGAGCAAGAGATCCGTCAGATCTTGGAAGACGCGCTGGTGCAAGCAGATGCGGTGGATCGCTTCTGGCATCAAGCCCAGCAACAAGGCTTGTTGCCTGTGATGGGCAACGCACTGTTCCTTCGTCTGATGATCGCGTCGGCTGGGTCAACCGGTCAGCTGCCTGCAACCAGAGCACAGACGTTCGCAGCGGCCTGCGAGAAGCTGGCATCGGAAGACAACCTCGTTCACCGAATGGCAAAGCGGGACAGCGCACCCAACACGTGTGAACTGTTGAGACGCGCGGGCACGCTTTGCGCCGTTCAACTGCTGAGCGGCGCAGAGGCATGGTCGGACGGTGTGGCAGATGGGATCAACGAACTGGCTTTGAACGCCTTGCCCTTGGACATCCCGACGAAAGACCTGCGGGCAGCCCTGGCAACCAAGCTGTTCAAAACCGATGGCGATCGAATCCAAGCTGCGCACCGCAGCATCGCCGAGTACCTTGGGGCCAGGGAAATCGCCCGCCGCATGGGCGAAAGCTCCTTGCCCGTCGCCCGCGTCATGGCCCTGATGTGTGCAGAGGACGGCGGCGTTGCCCCTTCCTTGCGGGGCCTGCATGCGTGGCTGGCGGTGCACAGCCACGAACACCGGCAGACCTTCATCGCTCATGACCCGCTGGGCGTGGTGCTTTACGGGGATGTGAGTCACTTCAGCATCAACGAGAAGATCCAACTCCTACAGGGCTTGGAGGGCGAGGCGAAACAGTTCGCCTGGTTCCGCAACGGCGATTGGGCCGATCACCCTTTCGGCGGCCTCGGTACCGCAGACATGCAGCAGACGTACCAAGGGTTCTTCGAGAACCCAGACAGGTCCGAAGCGCATCAGTCGATGCTGCATTGCGTGTTTGACGCCATCGCACACGGTCAACCGCTGCCCGATCTCCTGCCTGCGCTGGATCGGGTTGTGCGTGACCACAGCCACACACCCTACACCCGCACCAAATCAGCAGTCGCGTGGCTGGCTCAAGCGCGGTTGCTGTCGCTGGACATGCAGACCGCGTTGACATGGCTGTGTGACGTTCGCCAGGGCGTCATCGACGATCCGCAAGACCAACTGGCGGGAACGCTGCTAGAGGCGCTGTACCCCGATCACATCGCGCCGAGCGAAGTGATGCAGCACTTCAGGCCACCGAAAGCGGCGTACTTTCATGGCAGCTACTCGGGCTTCTGGCGTCGTGAGCTGATCCCCCGAACACCCACTGTTGCGCTTCGCATCCTGGCGGATGGCTTGGCAGACCTGTCACCGAACATCGACTCGCTCCGAAGCCACTTCGAGATGCCGAGGGTGATGGGCAAGATCATTGACGCAGCTTTGAACAGCTTGGCCGAGCCGATCGACGCGCCTCGGGTTCTCCGCTGGCTCACGGCTTGCGTGGACGAGCACGGGTTCTGGTCTCTCAAGGGCGACGAAGGTCAGGAGATCCGCGACTGGTTGAGCGCACACCCGCAGGTTCAGAAGTCGGTGCTGACGCTGGCCTTGCCCACGTCCACCCCACCCCACTTCTGGGAAGCCAGCCAGTTGCTTCATGGCGCACGGCTTCCGAGAGACTGGCACCGGTGGCTGCTGACGCTGGCCACTCAGACCTCGTCAGAAGCCATCGCCAAATGGTGTGTTGAACAAGCCGCGCACCAGGCCATCAACCCCTCCGTCGATTCAGACATCACGGTGCGCGACGTGGAAGATTGGTGTGAGGCTCAGCGCCCAAAGTGGCCAGCGGCAGACGCTTGGCGGGAGGCCATCTGGAGCTGGCCCATTGATGCAGCTCAAGGCGAGTATTGGCGGAATCAAGAGGAATGGCGAACCAAGGAGATGCTTCAACAAGTGAAGCGCCGGGAACGCATCACGCCACACCTGGAAGCCATGGCTGCGGGCACTGCGCCCCCAGGCCTCTACCACCAGATGGCGATGTCTTACCTCGATCGGTACACCGACATCCATGGCGCAACACCGGAGGACCGGCTGTGCGATTACCTCGGTGATGCGGCGTTGTTGCCTGTGGCGCTTGAAGGCATGAAGAAGGTGCTCGACAGGACCGGTCTTCCTGAAGTGTCGGCCGTCCTTCAAGCAGGCCGTGAACTGCGCATGCACCCGCTTGATTCAGCGTGCCTCATCGGTGCGGAACTGGTTGCCAGCGAAGACCCAGATGCCACCAAAGGCTGGCCGGATGAACTGCTTGAACGCTTGGTGGCCATGTGGCTGACAGATGGCACAGGCAATGTGCCCACCTGGTATTCATCCATCGTGCGGTCCCGCGTCGATTTGGTCTCCCAGGTGTTCACTCAATATGTGCAAGGCATGCTGCGTCAGCGGGCAGAAGGCTCGATCACAGGTTTGTGGGCCTTGAACAGCGACGAGGGCTCGGCAGAGCTCGCAAAACGGTGCGTGCCAGCCATCCTGGAGACCTTTCCTGCAAAAGCCAATCAGGCGCAGTTGAGCCACCTGAACCAGTCCCTTTTGCCAGCAGCCATCCGGCATGTGGACAAGCATGCGCTTCTCGACATCATTCAAACCAGGCTGAAGCTCAGAAGCCTGGATGCGCCACAACGGATTTCATGGCTGGTGGCGGGGCTCAGCCTTGACCCCGAACCCATCGCAATGGCGTTGATCAAGTTCGTGGGCAGCAGTCAAACACGCGCGGTTCAGATGGCGAATGCATTGAGCAGCATCGACGCGCGATTGCCACACCGACTGGAGTTGCCGCCACCTTTTTGGGCAAGCTTCATTGAGCAGTTAGCGCCCCATGCCGAGCCAGATCGACCAGACGGCCCACATTGGATTGGCGAAGCGGACCACCGCCGCGAATTGGTACACAGCATGATCACGCGGCTGGCGGAATCCACTGAAACTGCAGCGGGTAAGGCGCTTCGCGGCTTGCGTGCCAATGCCCACACGATGCGATGGCGCCACATACTGGACGCAGCTTTGGCGGCCCACACACGCGCCGCGCGAGAAGCCGGGTTCAGGCACGCATCAGCCGCATTGGTGGTCCAGACCTTGTACAGCAGAGCTCCTGCGAACGTCGCAGATCTGGCCGCGTTGACGGTGGACCACCTGCGTCAGTTGGGCAAAGAGCTGCGTGGCGCAGAGTGGAACGGCGTGGCGAGCTTCTGGCGCTACTCGGCCACCAACAAGGCCAAGTCGCTAGAACAGCGCACACCGGAAATCGAGAACACCTGCCGAGATCGGCTCATGGCACTGTTGCGAGATCGCCTGATCAACATGTCGGTGCAACTGGAGAAAGAAGCCAGCGCACAACAAGACACGCGAGCCGACTTGCGTGTCAGCGCGGTCATCAACCATCGTCGAGTGGTCGTGCCGATCGAAATCAAGAAAGAAAACCACGATCAGATTTGGCTGGCCTGGCGAGACCAGCTAGAAGGCCGATACGTCACTGATCCTGCCGCCCAAGGTCACGGCATTTACCTGGTGCTGTGGTTCGGACACTCACCAGAGAAAAGCCCAGAAGGCATCAAGCCAAAGAGTGCTGAGGACCTGGAACGGCTTCTGCGAGAGCGCATCCCAGAGGCGGATCGGCATCGCCTGAAGGTGGTGGCGCTTGATCTCAGCCTCTGAGGCCTGGAATGAAAAAGCGGGGCACCCTGGCCCCGCTTTGGCTGCGCATCAGGTGAATGACGCGCGAATCTCTTACAGCCCAGCCGCCGCACGCAGCGCAGCAGCCTTGTGAGTCACGGCCTGACGGCCGCTCCCCGCAAGGCCCAGGGAGCCCTGCTGCCGCAGTGCTCAGCCCTTCAGGCCAGCTGCGTCCCGCAGCGCCTGGGCCTTGTCCGTGCGCTCCCACGTGAACTCCGGCTCTTCACGCCCGAAGTGGCCATACGCAGCGGTCTTGGAATAGATCGGGCGCAGCAGGTCCAGCATCTGGATGATGCCCTTGGGGCGCAGGTCGAAGATGCCGCTTTCGGCCACGATCTTGGACAGCTTCTCGTCGGAGATCACGCCCGTGCCTTCGGTGTAGACCGTGATGTTCATGGGCTGGGCCACGCCGATGGCGTAAGCCACCTGCACCTGGCACTGCTTGGCGAGACCTGCGGCCACGACGTTCTTGGCCACGTAGCGGGCGGCGTAAGCGGCCGAGCGGTCGACCTTGGAAGGGTCCTTGCCCGAGAAGGCGCCACCGCCGTGCGGGCAGGCACCGCCGTAAGTGTCGACGATGATCTTGCGGCCCGTGAGGCCGCAGTCGCCTTGCGGGCCACCGATCACGAAGCGACCGGTCGGGTTGATCAGGTAGCGGGTGTTTTGCAGCCACTCCTTGGGCAACACCGGCTTGATGATCTCTTCGATGATGGCCTCGTTGAACTCGGGCTTCATCTTGTCGCCCAGGCTCCATTCGGGACTGTGCTGGGTCGACAGCACCACGGTGTCGATCGAGTGCGGCTTGCCATCGACGTAGCGCATGGTCACCTGACTCTTGGCGTCCGGGCGCAGGTAAGGCAGGCGGCCGTCCTTGCGCAGCTGGGCCTGGCGCTCGACCAGGCGGTGCGCGTAGTAGATCGGCGCGGGCATCAGCTCGGGCGTTTCGTCGCAGGCGTAGCCGAACATCAGGCCCTGGTCGCCGGCGCCGATGTTGAGGTAGTCGTCAGAGGCGTGGTCCACGCCCTGGGCGATGTCGTTCGACTGCTTGTCGTACGCCACCAGCACGGCGCAACCCTTGTAGTCGATGCCGTACTCGGTGTTGTCGTAGCCGATGCGCTTGATGGTGTCGCGCGCGACCTGGATGTAGTCGACGTGGGCGTTGGTGGTGATTTCACCGGCCAGCACCACGAGGCCCGTGTTGCACAGGGTTTCGGCGGCCACGCGGCTCTTCGGGTCTTGCTCGAAGATGGCGTCGAGGATGGCGTCGGAGATCTGGTCGGCGACCTTGTCGGGGTGGCCTTCAGAGACGGATTCGGAGGTGAAGAGGAAGTCGTTCGCCACGGTGTGTGCTCCAGAAAAATGTGTCCATGAACCTCGGCGTCGCCGGGGCTGTCGAGACGGTTCTCTGTGCAGCGGCGAACGCTTTAGCGGCATTTGTGGATCGCCCCGCAAGTTGTCCTGTTAACTCGGCGATGGACGTGAGTGTAGTGGAAAGCATCGCCGTGTGTGTCCGAGATGTGACGGGTGTTCAGGCGTCCGGCAAACCGAACGCCGCGCCCCGGCAGGCGTTCGAAATCCCGAACAACCTGGCACCCGGCTCCGCATCAGCCCCAATGAAATCAAGCACTTGCCGGTGGCAAGCTGTGAAATTCACGCTGGCACGCGCCCTGCGATGTGTTGTGCACCCGGCCCCGGCCGCCCCGAGACCCCACACCAAGGACCGAGACATGAACGCCAAGCTGATCCGCCCCCTGCTGCCGAGCTTCCTGCTGAGCCTGATGCTGTCCCCGCTGGCCCCCGTGGCGCACGCCCAGTCCTCGCCCACCCTCAAGAAGATCGCCGACACCGGCGTGATCAGCCTGGGGCACCGCGAGTCCTCCATCCCGTTCTCGTACTACGACGACAAGCAGCAGGTCGTCGGCTACTCGCACGAGATGATGCTCAAGGCCGTCGAGGCCATCAAGGCCGAACTCAAGAAGCCGGGCATCGCCATCAAGCTGGTGCCGGTGACCTCGCAGAACCGCATCCCGCTGGTGCTCAACGGCAGCGTCGACATCGAGTGCGGCTCGACCACCAACAACAGCG
>NZ_DCXA01000012.1:0-1788 GCF_002328915.1 Aquabacterium sp. UBA2148 | reverse complement strand
GGTCGACTTCTCGACCAACATCTTCGTCGTCGGCACCCGCCTGATGACCAAGAAGGACTCGGGCGTCAAGGACTTCGCCAACCTCAAGGGCAAGAACGTGGTGGTGACGGCCGGCACCACCTCCGAGCGCCTGCTGCGCAAGTTCAACGAGACCTCGGGCGCCGGCATGGCCATCATCTCGGCCAAGGACCACGGCGAGAGCTTCCTGACGCTGGAGACCGGCCGCGCGGTGGCCTTCATGATGGACGACGCCCTGCTCTACGGCGAGAAGGCCAAGGCCAAGAAGCCCGATGACTGGGTGGTGGTCGGCAAGCCGATGTCGGAAGAAGCCTACGGCTGCATGATGCGCAAGGGCGACCCCGCCTTCAAGAAGGTCGTCGACGCGGCGCTGACCAAGGCCATGACCTCGGGCGAAGCCGCCAAGATCTACGCCAAGTGGTTCCAGCAGCCCATCCCGCCCAAGGGCCTGAACCTGAACTGGCCGATGTCGGACGACGTGCAGAACCTGTTCAAGGCGCCCAACGACAAGCCGTTCGAATGACCGGCTGAGGACGCGGCCCGCTGCACGACAGCACGACAGCACGACTGCCCACAGCAGGCCACACAGGCCCACAGAAGGCCGCGCCTCCCCCACGCTCTCCTCGCCACACCCGTCCCTGCCAGCCGCCACCGCGGTGGCGCCCGAACGGCCTGAAACCCAAAAAACAGGCCGGTCGCGCCGCCGCATGGCCTGAACACACCCGACCGACACCTGGAGCGAAGACATGACCTTGACCCCCACCCGACTGATGAGCGCCCTGGGCTGTGCCCTGGCCCTCACGCTGCTGCCCGGCCTGCCGGCGCAGGCGCAGACCAGCCCCACCACCAACGCCGCGACCACCACCGCCGCCAAGAAAGCCCAAGTGGTGATCCTGGCCACCGGCGGCACCATCGCCGGCGCCGGCGCCTCGGCCGCCAACAGCGCCACCTACCAGGCCGCCAAGGTGCCGGTCGACAAGCTGCTGGCCTCGGTGCCCGAGCTGGGCAACCTGGCCCAGGTGCGCGGCGAGCAGGTCTTCCAGATCGCCTCCGAGAGCTTCACCAACGAGCACCTGCTGCAGGTGGCCCGGCGCGTGTCGGCCCTGGCCAAGCAGGCCGATGTGGATGGCATCGTCATCTCCCACGGCACCGACACGCTGGAAGAAACCGCCTTCTTCCTGAACCTGACGGTGCACACCAGCAAGCCCATCGTGGTGGTGGGCTCGATGCGCCCGGGCACGGCCCTGTCGGCCGACGGCGCGCTCAACCTCTACAACGCCGTGGCCACCGCCGCCTCGCCTGCCGCCGCCGGCAAGGGCGTGCTGGTGACCATGAACGACGAGATCAACACCGGGCGTGACGTCACCAAGGCGGCCAACATCCGCCCCGACGCCTTCAAGAGCCCCTGGGGCCCGCTGGGCATGGTGGTCGAAGGCCAGACCTACTGGTTCCGCGCGCCCGCCAAGCGCCACACCATGAGCAGCGAGTTCGACATCGACCGCATTTCCTCGCTGCCGCAGGTCGACATCGCCTACGGGCACGGCGGCGTCTCGCCCGTGGCCTACCAGGCCCTGGCCGCATCGGGCGCCAAGGCCCTGATCCACGCCGGCACGGGCAACGGCTCGGTGTCCAAGGACGTGGTGCCCGCGCTGCGCGAGTTGCGCGCCAAGGGCGTGCAGGTGATCCGCTCTTCGCGCATCGACGGAGGTGGCTTCGTGATCCGCAACGCCGAGCAGCCCGACGACCAGTACGACTGGGTCGTGGCGCACG
>NZ_DCXA01000329.1:6973-7813 GCF_002328915.1 Aquabacterium sp. UBA2148 | reverse complement strand
TGGCGCACGCCGGCCAGCGACATCAGCGCGCCCACGGTGGTCTGCAGTGGGCGCAGCAGGCCCAGCGTGCGCGAGCCGTGAGGCGAGTAATAGACGCGGGTCTCGCGCGGCAGCAGCCGGCCCATGCGCGTGCCCAGCGCCCAGGGCAGGAAGCCATGCAGGTGCACCGCGCTGAAGGCGTGCTGGCCGATCTGTTGCTGCACCACGTTGGCCAGGGTCAGCCAGTGCTTGCGGCTGCGTTCCTCGCACGGCACGGTGACCAGGTGGATGCCTTTGTGAAAGCGGCCTTGCAGGTGGCGGTGCCGGGGCTGGTCAAGCATCACCACGGTCTGTCGGTAGCCGGCGCGCGCGAGGGTGTCGCTGGCCGGGCCCATGAAGCCGAAGACGGCTTCGGTGAGGTCGCCCACGATGTGCAGGACGTGGCCCTGCGGGGGCGACAAGGCGTGTTGAACGTCGGAGAGGTTGGTCATGGGATCGACGGGGTTCAGCGCGCGCCACCTTTGCCCAGGACCACGGCGATGGTCTTGACCAGGATCACCGCGTCGCTCCAGAGGCTGCGCTGCTCGACGTAGTCGCGGTCGAGTTCGACGCGCTCTTCGTAGGTGGTGTCGCTGCGACCGCTGACTTGCCACAGGCCCGTCATGCCGGGCATGGCGTTGAGGTAGTGCCAGCGCGCTTCGCCGTAGCGGTCGAGCTCGGCCAGGGTGATGGGGCGGGGGCCGACCAGGCGCATTTCGCCCTTGAGCACGTTGAACAGCTGGGGCAGCTCGTCCAGGCTGGTTTTGCGCAGGAAGGCGCCCACGGGCGTGATGCGGGGGTCGTTCGTGAGCTTCTGGTCAC
>NZ_DCXA01000329.1:0-6945 GCF_002328915.1 Aquabacterium sp. UBA2148 | reverse complement strand
ATTCGGCGCGGGCGGCGGGGTCGTTCTTGAGCAGCTCGGCCAGCATCTCGGCCGAGTTCAGCACCATGCTGCGGAACTTCCAGCACTTGAACATCTGGCCATCTCGGCCCACCCGGTAGTGCCCGAAGAAGATGGGGCGGCCGTCGCGGCGCCAGATCAGCCAGGCGACCACGGCCATCAGCGGCGCGAACAGCGTGAGCAGGATCAGCGCGCCCAACTGGTTGAGCCAGGTGATGAGGCGATCGAAGCGGTTCTTCTCGCGCAGGCGTGACTTGACGCTCAGGCCTGTGACCACATAGGACGTTGAGCTGGGCATGTCTGGAGGCTCCCTAGAGGATGCAGGTTTTCCTGCCTTGCTTTTTGGTATTGCATGTGGTGTGCCATGTGGCCGGATGGGTGAGGACACGGGGGTTTGCCCCGGCGTGGCGCTGGCACAGACCCGTTGCACGAAACGGGTGCGTTGGCGCGGCTTGACAAATCCCTGTTGTGGCGCGGTTGGTGGATTTGTTGGTGCCCGGTGCACTGAGTTGGCCGCTTGTGCTCGCTTGAGGGGTGGGCCATGGCACGCGGCGTGCTTGATGGGGTGGGTAAACACGGACTCAGCCCATGACCCTCACTCAAATCTTGTTGTCAATCCAGGCCCGCTGGCGCCTGGTGGCCGGGGTGTTTGTCCTGGTCTTCATCACCTTGCTGGCCTTGCTGGCGTCTCAGCCCAAGCAGTACAAGGCGCAGGCGTCGGTGATGCTGGATGTGAAGTCGGCTGACCCGGTGGATGGCGATGTCATCCCAGCTCTGGGCGTGGCGTCTTACATGGCCACGCAGGTTGACCTGCTGCGCAGCGAGCGCGTGCTGCGCCGTGCACTGACGCTGCTGAGGGCACACGAAAGCGAATCGACCGTGCAGCGCTGGCAGGAGGAAACCGGCGGTCAGGGCGACATGCTGACCTGGTTGAGTGAGGTGACGCTGCGCCGGCTGGAGGTGCAGCCTTCGCGTGAGTCCAACGTGATTTCGTTTGCCTATGCGGGCGCCACGCCGCAGGTCGCCGCCGAGGTCACCCAGGCCATCACCAAGGCTTACATCGACACGAACATCGAGATCCGTGTTGACCAGGCCAAGCAGTACACGAACCTGTTCGACGCACGGGCCAAACAACTGCGCGAGGCTGTCGAGGCCGCACAGCTCAAGCTCTCCAAAGCGCAGCAGGAGGGCGGGGTTCTGGTCAGCGATGAGCGGCTCGACTTCGAGACCGCGCGCCTGGCCGACCTCTCGGGGCAGGTGTTGGCTGCACAAGTGTCGGCGGGGGAGTCCGGTGCCCGCACCGACATCAGCCGCGGCAGTGGCGTCAAGATGCAGGAGGTGCTCAACAGCCCCCTGTTGTCAACCTTGACTGCTGGCCTGGTGGCTGAAGAGGCTCGCGTGGCCGACCTGGCCACCCGGCTGGGTGAGAACCACCCGGACCTGGCCAAAGCCCGGGCCAATGTGGCTCAGATGAAAACACGCATCGCCGAAGAAACCCAGCGCGTTGTCGGTGGGGTCGCGGTCACCGATCGACTGGCCTCGACGAAGTTGGCGCAGCTTCGCACAGCCTATGACGCGCAACGCCTCCGTGTGGCTCAACTCAAAACGCTGCGCGATCAGCTCTCGGTTTTGCAGCGCGATGTCGACAACGCCAACCAGGCCTACAGCCAAGCCGTGGCCAAGGCTGCTCAGATTGAATTCCAGTCGCAGGCGCGCCAGAGCAATGTCACCGTCATCCGTTCGGCAACGGTGCCTGCGCGCGCAGCCAGTCCGAACCTGCGCAACGGCCTGCTCCTGTCGGTGCTCGGGGCATTGTTGCTGGGGGTCGTGGTGGCTTTGACTTTCGAGTGGCTGGACCAGCGTGTGCGCCACGAAACCGACGTGACCGTGATGTTGGGCCGACCTTTGTTGGGCGTGTTGCCGGATGCCGATCGGGTGGCGGGTGGTGCGGGGCGCATGACGGCGTTGCGCGCTGACCTGATGAAGAGGCTGGGGATGGGGGTTGCATGAACATTCGCCACGAACACGCGATCGCGACGCGCACCTCAGACGAGCCTTTCGCGCAGCCGCTGATGCATCCCGTTGCTTCGGCCAGCGATCCTTCTCGCGCGGGCAGGTCCATTGGTGGCTTCATCCGAGAAGCCCGCAACCTGAGCGATGAGCAGGTCGAACAGATCCTGATTTACCAGCGCAAAAATGACTTGAAGTTTGGCGAGGCTGCCGTGGCGCTGCAGTTGGCCAGCGGTGAGGACGTGCGTCGCGCCTTGTCGTTCCAGTTTGACTACCCGTACGGTGAAGCGCGGGTGCGCAGCCTCAGTGCAGAGTTGGTGGTGGCGGCGTCGCCGTTTTCAGCGGCTGCCGAGGTGTTTCGCGATTTGCGCAGCAAGCTGCTGGGCCTGGGGCCCGCAGAGGGCGAGGCCAAACGTGCTTTGGCGGTGCTCAGCCCGGAAGTGGGCGATGGCAAAACCTTCGTGGCGGTGAACCTGGCGATTGCGTTCAGCCAGCTGGGTTTACGCACGCTCATCGTTGATGCCGACCTTCGATCCCCCCGCGTGCACAAGATCTTCGAGGTGCCTGACCGGGTTGGTCTGAGCAATGTGTTGGCTGGTTTGACACACCAGGATTTCATTTACGACGTGCCTGGCCTGCCCAGCTTGTACGTGCTGCCGGCGGGCATCGAGCCGCCCAACCCGAACGAGCTGATCGCCAAGCCTGGCTTCACGCTGTTGCTCAGGGACCTGCTGCAGCGTTTCGACCAGGTCATCGTGGACACGCCTGCATCCAGCCTGGGTGCCGACGCGCGCATCACCGCCATGAAGGCGGGTTCGTGCCTGGTGGTCTCTCGGCGCCATGGCACCAAGGTCAAGGCGCTCAAGGGCTTGCTCGATGCCATCGACAAATCGCCCACGGCCTTGGCCGGGGTGATGCTCAACGATCGATGAGCATGGGCGCTCTGGGCGTGAACGCAGGCGTGGTCATGGTGCGCTCGCCGGGGGCCGAACGTTGGCCCATGTCCATGATCTACGGCACCGCCTCGCTGCTGGGGTTGTTGTTGTTGGCCCTGGTGGAGCCCCACCCCTTGTTCACTGTGCTGGCCACGCTCGCGTATGGGGTGGTGGTGGGCAACCTGATGTGGCGCTTGCGGGGCGCCAGCGCCCTGATCGCGCCGATCGCGCTGTTGCACGTGGCCGTGCTGGTGTCGCTGGCGGCCATCGAGTCGGGTGCGTCAATGAAGGAGCTCGGCATGTTTGGCGAGCCCTCGGCGGGCGGGGTGGCGTTCGCGGTGATCGGGGTGGTGTTTGTGTTGGCTGCCACGGTTGCGACGCGTGCTGCGATCTCGAGGTGGCCGTCGCCCCCACCGGGCCAAGTGGTGCGACTGAGCGGGCCGATGGCCTACCTCAGCGTCACCATCGTCGGTGTGCTGGTGGTCTACCTGTTCCTCCGTGGTGCCGTCACCGGCTTTCCTTTGTTGTCGGGGGCCGATCGATTTGCGTACCGGGCCGCCGCCGATGTCATCGTCATCAACGTGCTGACATTGAAATATGTCATCGCCGGTTTCATGGGCGCTGGTGCTGCGCTGGCTGCAGAGCGCCGTTGTCGCTTCGCCCACCAAGCTGTGTTCGTGGCCTACCTGGCGGTGACGTTCTTGTTCGCCGACAAATTCTTCAACATCCTCATCGCGGCGATCATCTTTTCAGCGCCTGCGTTCATGCTGGGCGTGCACTCAGGTGGTCGGGCCTTGTTGCGCCTGTTGCCTGGCGCGGTGCTGGCTGTGGCATCGGTGCTGGCGGTGACGGTCTACATCTATTCGGGTGGCGGCGTCTTGTCTGCGGCACAGACCGCCGAACGCCTGCTGGGCCGGGCGGCTGGCCAGGGACAGCTGTGGCATGTGGCGGTGCGAGAGCATGGCGACTGGCTGCGCTTTGATGCCCAGGAGGCGTCCAAGACGCTCGGCAGCCTGACGGCCAACCCTGCGGCCACGTATGCACTCAGGGAGCGCATGGGCCCGTTTTACTTCATCGAAAAGCACGCGCCCTCGGCCATGCATCGCTCGTTTTTCGCCAACTCGGGCTGGGTCACGCCCACCATGGTGAGCGAGGCCTACGCGCTGGTGATGTTTGGCCACCTGGGTTTGCTGGTCATCGTGGTGGCAATGGGGGCGGTGCTGGGCGGCTTGATCGGATTTTTCCGCTGGCGCCTGCTTTCGGGCAACCCCTTCATGGTGCTGCTGCCTGCGGCCATGCTCACGCAGTTCATCTACGGCTACGCGCAGGGCACGCTGTACTCCCTCATCGGCTTGTCGACCTTGAAGATCTACGCGGCTTTCTTTGTCGTCGGCTGGTTCAGTCACCTTTGGCTCAAGCGACATGCACAATCGACTGGCGCACCTTGATGGGCTGCGGGGCCTGGCGGCCTTGTTGGTCCTCTATCAGCACCTGGTTGAGTACCTGGTGAAGCCAGCTACTGCCTGGCCATGGTTGAGCGAGCACCTGGTGTTCCTGCATGGCGTGATCGACCTGGGCAAGGTTGGTGTGGTGGCGTTTTTCCTCATCAGCGGGTTCATCGTTCCTTACAGCTATCGCGAGCCCGGGGCGGTGGGTCGGTTCGCGTCCTCGCGCTTCTTTCGCCTGTACCCCGCCTACTGGCTGTCGCTGCTGCTGGCTGTGCTGTGCCTGCCTCACCTCAAGGACGTGAGCTTCACGTTGCCACAGGTGCTGGCCAACCTCACCATGCTGCCGAAGGTGCTGGGCCACAAGGAGGCCCTGGGGGTGTACTGGACGCTGTTTGTGGAGCTCGTCTTCTACGCCACCACGGTGGTGGTGTTCATGCTGGGCGGCCTGCGTTCGCTGCGTTGGTGCGTGGCGCTGGTGGTGATTTTCTGCGCGCTGGCGTTGGTGGGCGCCGGGCTGCGCGCGCAGGGGCGCTCGGGTGCGCCGGTCACGCTGTTGCTGTATCTGGCCTACATGTGGTTTGGGGCTTGCTGCCGTTTGTGCTTTCTTGAGCGCTTGCCGGGTGCGTGCCGTGTGGTGGCATGTTTGTTGGCGGCGCTGCTGGTGATCACCCCGCTGGTCTGGGGCATTGCGTTCGACGATGCCTCGCACACCGAGTCCGTGTTGGCCGCGGTGCTGGGTTGCCTGGGGGGCGTGGTGCTGTTCCTGTGGTGCGTGTCGCGTCAGGTGTTGGTGCACCCGTTCTGGCTGCGTGCTGGCGCTTTGAGCTATTCCGTTTACCTGTTTCACCCGATCGGGCTGGATCTGGGCATGGCGCTTGGCACGGCCATTGCGGGCGATGTGTTCGTGGTTCACCTGCTGGCCCAGGTGGCGGTCACGCTGGGGTTCACCTGGGCGGTGGCCGACTTGGCAAAGCGGTGGATCGAGGACCCGGCCATCGAGGTGGGAAGGCGATTCGGTGATCGCCTCTGGGGCACGAAAGCGGCCAGTTTGAACATGGCGGGCAGGGTGAAGTCATGAAGGTGTTGCACGTCGCAGAGAGCATTTGGGGAGGTTGTGGCACCTACCTCAACGAGATCGTGCCGCTTCAGCAAGAGGCGCTGGGGTTGGCACAGGTCCGTTGTGTGGTGCCGGCTCAGCACGTGGCCCACCTGTCCCGCATCGAGCCAGCCAGCTTGAGCCTGTTTGACCGACCCGGTCGCCTCCAGGGCTTGCCTAAACTGGCGGCGGCGGTGCTGCGAGAAATCAAGGCTTGGCAACCCGATGTGATCCACGCCCACTCCACCTTTGCCGGCCTCGTCGTGCGCTCGATCGCGCAGGTGCTGCGCTGGCCACCGATCGTGTACTGCCCGCATGGGTGGGTCTTCGATGTCGAGCAGCCGCGAATGGTGCGCACCTTGGAGCAGCAGGTCGAGCGTGTGTTGTCGCACAGGTGCCAGCGCATCGTGGCGATTTCGGAGTCCGAACGCGTCAAAGGCATCGAGGCCGGCATCCGCGAGGACAAGATCACGGTGGTGCCCAACGGGCTGCGCGATCGGCCCGATGTGCGACCCGCTGCCTGGGACGATGCGCGCTTGAAGGTGCTCTTTGTGGGGCGACTGGACCGGCAAAAGGGCATCGATGTCTTGCTGCAGGCCGTGCAGGGTTTGCAGGAGCAGGTGTGTGTCAAGGTGGTGGGCGAAGCGGTGGTGGGTGCGGCCGACCCGCAGCACGACACCTCCTTGCCGCACGTGACGTTCCTGGGTTGGATGAGCCAGGATCAGGTGGCCGCACAGATGGCCGCTTGTGACGTCGTGGTGATGCCCTCTCGGTGGGAGGGCTTCGGGCTCGTCGCCATCGAGGCCATGCGCGCGGCCAAGCCCGTTTTCGCCTCGGAGGTGGGCGGCTTGGTTGAGATCGTCACGCCAGACACAGGGCACCTGTTTCCAGTGGGTGACGACAAGCGGCTGCAGCAGCTGTTGCTGGACGCCTCCGATGAGCGTTTGCGGGAGATGGGGGCGCAAGGTCGGCGGCGCTTTGTGGAGCGCTACCTGATCGACCGCACCAGCGAGGGCTTGTTGTCGATCTATGGCGACCTGGCGGGAGCGGCCAGATGAGCGGAGAAAGCCGATCTGCGGTGCGCGTTTGCGTCAACGGCCGCTTCCTGACCCAGTCCACCAGCGGCGTGCAGCGGTTTTGCCGCGAGCTGCTGGCCGCCGTCGACAAGCACCTCCACGAGCACCCAGCCAGTGCTCAGGGCCTGGCCTGGGAGCTTTGGGTGCCTGAGGGTGCCCGCGACCTGCCCACTTACCAAGCCATCCGCCTTCGCCAGTTCGAGGACAAGCCTGGTCACGCCTGGGATCAGCTCTTGCGTCGTCACGCCGCGCCCGATGACATCCTGGTGAACCTGGCCAACGGCGGGCCCGTGCTGCGAGGGCGCAGCCTGTCGGTGATCCACGATGCGGCGGTGTACCGCACGCCTGCCAACTTCACGCGG
>NZ_DCXA01000071.1:0-8070 GCF_002328915.1 Aquabacterium sp. UBA2148 | reverse complement strand
GGCCAGCACCAGCACGGCCCCGGACTCGCCCCAGGCGGCCGCGAAGCCCAGCGCCATCGCCGAGCCGATCGCCGGCAGCGTCAAAGGCAATGCAACGGTGCGCCAGGCGTGCCAGTCGCTGGCGCCCAGGGTGCGGGCCACGGGCAGCAGCATCGGGTCGTGCGCCTCGAAGACGGGGCGCAGCATGCGCGTCATCATCGGCACCGTCATGATGCAAGCGGCCAGCACGGCCCCCGTGGGGTACAGGGCCACGGCCAGGCCCAGGTCCTGGCGCAGCCAGCGGCCCAACGCGCCTTGCTCGCCCAGGCCGGTCGTCAACCAGAAGCCGATGACGGCCGGCGGCAGGCCCAGCGGCAGCAGGATGAAGGCGTCGAGCAGCACCTTGCCGCGCCACTTCACGCGGGCCATCCACCACGCCAGGGTGATCGACAGAGGGGTGGCGATGAGCAAGGTGAGCGCGGCCAGCTGCAGGCTCATCCACATCGCGGACAGGGCGGCGGGCGACATCGATCAGCCTTTCGCGTTCTGCCAGCCGGCCACGCCACGCAGCGTGCCCCGCGCCAGCGGGCGGTCGAGCCAGTCAACCAGGAGCTTGCCGCCCGGGTGCTTGCCCCGGAAGGAGCGCGCAACCTCGGCGTGCAGCACCAAAGCCGGGTGCCCCTGGAACCAGACCCGGGTGCCGCGCACCTGGCCTTGGCGCAGCCAGGCGGCCTGGGTCACCAGGCGGTAAGCCGGGGCGCTCGGGTTGAGCTGTTTGTGGCCCAGGGCTGCGGTCAGCGGCTGACCGGTGGCAGGCTGGGCCAGCAGTTGGGCGGCCAGTTGAGCCAAGGGGCTGTCCGCGCCGGCTTGCGCCGCAGGTTCGCCTGGCAAGCCGGTCTGCCAGCTCGCCACCCCGGCGGCCTGGGCCGCCAGCACCTGAGCGATGGCGCGCGCAGGGTCTTTTTCTGCGCGGATGCCGGCGGGGTCGTCTGCCGGGCCGACCAGCCAGACCTCGGTGCGCGCCAGCTTGCGCCGGTCGTGGATGAGGCCTTCCTTTTCGAGGTGGCCGGCGCGGGGGTGGCTCAGGAAGAGCCCGACTTCGGCTTCACCCGACTCCAGCCGATCCAGCACCAGGCGGCTGGGGGTGGTGTGCCACTGCGCGGCCCAGCCCAGGTCGCGTCGCATCGCCGCCGCCCAGCGAGCGGTCAGCCCGGTTTCGGCGAGCAGGGGGTCCACCGCGACCTCAGGGCTCTCGGCCCGGGGGCGCAGCGCCCAGGCGGGCTGGCAAAGCCCGGCGCAAAAAATGCTCGCGGCACCCAGCGTGCGCGTCATCAGGGCGCGGCGGACAGCGAATTCGGTCTTCTCGGGCATGGCGGAGGGTGAAAAAACGCAGGCCGAAGTGTGCCTGCTGCTGGCGGCGGGCTTGGTCATGGCTGTCCCGCAGTTGTCCACAGTTGTATCAGCATCCAAAAAAAGGGCATTTCCGTGACACCTTGCCGCCTTCGCCCTGGGGGCATCCCTGGACGCCCCACGGACGAGGGGGCAGGCGCGAATCGGTCCGATCGTCTAAACTACGAGGTTCCCGCCGGGCGCCCCTGGGCGTTCACGGGGCCCATCCGACGGGGTGTCGAGAGCGTTGCCACGACCGGGCCACAGCCTGGCCAGACCAGGTTGCCGCAGCGCTGTCGAGACCTTGTTTTTTACTTTCTGGAGCCTTGTCATGTCGAACGTTGCTGCTCAGGTCAATGCACCTGCCTACGTCAAAAACACCAAGCTGATTGCCTGGGTGGCCGAGATGGCCGCCCTGCTGCAACCCAAGGACGTCGTCTGGTGCGACGGCACCACCGAAGAGTACGACCGCCTGTGCGCCCAGCTCGTGGCTGCCGGCTCGTTCAAGAAGCTCAACCCCGAGCTGCGCCCGAACTCCTACCTCGCCTGGACCCACCCCTCCGACGTGGCCCGCGTGGAAGACCGCACCTTCATCTGCTCGACTCGCAAGGAAGATGCCGGCCCCACCAACAACTGGTGCGAGCCCGCTGAAATGCGCGCCAAGCTGCAGACCGGTGCCGACGCCCTGTTCAAGGGCGCCATGGCCGGCCGCACGATGTACGTCGTGCCCTTCTCGATGGGCCCGCTGGGTTCGGACATCGCCCACATTGGCGTTGAGCTGTCCGACAGCGCCTACGTGGCCGTCAACATGAAGCTGATGACCCGCATGGGCAAGGGCGTGATCGATGTGCTCGGCACCGATGGCGAGTTCGTGCCTTGCGTGCACACCGTGGGTGCCCCCCTGGCCGCTGGTCAGAAGGACGTGGCCTGGCCTTGCAACCCCGACACCAAGTACATCGTTCACTACCCCGAGACCCGCGAGATCTGGTCCTACGGCTCGGGCTACGGCGGCAACGCGCTGCTGGGCAAGAAGTGCTTCGCCCTGCGCATCGCTTCCACCATGGGCCGTGACCAAGGCTGGCTGGCCGAGCACATGCTGCTGCTGGGCGTGACCAATCCCGAAGGTCAGAAGTACCACGTGGCCGCCGCCTTCCCCTCGGCCTGCGGCAAAACCAACTTCTCCATGCTGATCCCGCCCGAGGGCTACAACGGCTGGAAGGTCACCACCATCGGTGACGACATCGCCTGGATCAAGCCCGCGGCCGACGGCAAGCTCTACGCCATCAACCCCGAAGCCGGTTACTTCGGCGTGGCCCCGGGCACCAACACCCTGACCAACTTCAACTGCATGAAGTCGCTCGACCGCGACGTGATCTTCACGAACGTGGCCCTGACCGATGACGGCGACGTGTGGTGGGAGTCGATGACCGACGAAGCCCCGGCTCACCTGATCGACTGGCAAGGCAACGACTGGACCCCGGCCATCGGCAAGGAAAAGGGCGTCAAGGCCGCTCACCCGAACGCCCGCTTCACCGTGGCCGCCACCAACAACCCGGTGCTCGACCCCGAGTGGGACAACCCCGCTGGCGTGCCCATCGATGCCTTCATCTTCGGCGGCCGCCGCTCGACCACCGTGCCCCTGGTGACCGAAGCCCGCGACTGGACCGAAGGCGTCTACATGGCCGCCACCATGGGCTCCGAGACCACCGCTGCCGCCTTCGGCCAGCAAGGCGTGGTGCGCCGTGACCCGTTCGCCATGCTGCCCTTCATGGGCTACAACATGAGCGATTACTTCCAGCACTGGCTGGACCTGGGCGCCAAGCTGCAAGCCTCGGGCGCCAAGCTGCCCCAGATCTACTGCGTGAACTGGTTCCGCAAGGGCGCCGATGGCAAGTTCGTGTGGCCTGGCTACAGCGAAAACATGCGCGTGCTGGAGTGGATGCTGGGCCGCCTGCAAGGCAAGGCCGGCGGTGTGGAAAACGCCTTTGGCGTGAGCCCCACCTACGAAGACATCAACTGGAATGGCCTGAACTTCACCAAGGATCAGTTCCAGTCGGTGATCGGCGTGGACAAGGCTTCCTGGCAGCAAGAACTCAAGCTGCACGACGAGCTGTTCACCCAGCTGTCGCACAACCTGCCCGCCGCCATGCCCGCCACCAAGGCCAAGCTGGAGCAACGCCTGGCTGCCTGATGGGGCTGTTCGGGCCCGATTGGCCCTCGGCTGCGGGTTCGCCCCCGCGCCGATCTGGCACCCACCCCGCTTCGGCGGGGTTTTTTGTGTCCGAAGCGGCGTGGCCAGGTCCCTTTTCCCCCAAGCAAGGGGTGGGGCACCCGACCAGACGGTGTGAGAATTTGTCACGTTTACCCAGCATTTGTGTTGGGTGGTCATTTGTTCGGGGGAGCTCCCCCCAGGGAGTCAACATGTTCGTCCGCAACCTCATCGCCGCATCTGCTTTCGTGATGGCCTCCGTCTCGGCCCACGCAGCGGTCTTCGGTCCTTTCTCCAACCTGGGTGTCGTTGGCACCGAGGCCGTGTCCTTCGGCGGCTTCAGCCGCTTCGAAGAAGCCACCCCGTTCGACATCACCTACGAATTCAGCCTGTCGGCCGCTTCCGGCCTGACGGGTTTCATCGGCCAGGCTGGCACCGACTTCGAACTGATCGAAGCCACCACCACCGAGTTCACCCTGACCCCCATCACCCTGGAAAACATCCTGGTTGACGGCGTGGCCGCCACCACTTTCGTGGCCCAGAACGGCGGCTTCGCCTTCTCCTTCGCTGGCCTGAGCAGCGGCGCCCACACCCTGACGGTGCGCGGTGTTGGCGTGCCCGAGTACGGCGCCTTCGTCGGCAACGTCACCGCCGCCATCCCCGAACCCACCACCTACGCCCTGCTGCTGGCTGGCCTGGGTGTGGTCGGTGCCGTGGCTTCGCGTCGCCGCGCTGCCTGATCGGCTGACGACCTGCTCGCTGCGCAGCCAAGGCGCGGTGAAAAGCAAAGGGCTCCTTCGGGAGCCCTTTTTCGTTGGGGAGGGTGTCGCCTGGGTGAGCGGGCGCCGGGGCCATGCATGAGGGCGGCACGCGGCCGCCCCGTGTGGTCTGGCTCAACGCAGCTTCAAGGCAGCAGCGGCGCGATCAGGTCGGCGAACCAGTCGCTGATCAGCACGCGTTGGCTGGTCGGGTTCTTCTCGAAGGCTCGGATCGGGGTGCCCTTGCCGTCGATCAGGTTGTCCACGAAACGGCCCACGTCCTTGAGCCCGGTCTCGACGATGCTGGTGCCGCCGAAGGTCACGATGGTCAGGCAGTGCGAGCCGTTGAGTTCGCGCTTGTTGGGGATGTAGTAGCCGATGTTGGGCTGCGTCTCCATCTGCGCGACCCAGGGCGTGATCTCCTGGCGCCACTTCTGGTTGAGCAGCTTCAGGCGCGTCTCGTTGTCGGGCGCGTTGGCGATCTCGGGGTAGAACTTCTGGTACGAGAAGGCCGAGAAGTTGGTGTCTTCCTGGAAGTTGGCGTAGCCGATGCGGTCGTTCGGGAAGATCTTGCCCAGCCCGGCCGTGATGCTGCCCAGGTTGTCGGCGCTGCCGGCGCCCGGGTACTTGGTGATCAGCTCGGTGACCAGGCCGTTGACGCCATCGAGGCCCCAGACGGTGCGGATCTTGTTGTGCAGCAGCACCGAGGGTGCCTGCTCGGGCGTGGCGTCGCGTGGCACGTTGAACAGCGGGCCCGAGTCGGCGAGCAGCGACATCTGCTTGGGCTTGAGCGCTTCACGGAAGGCCGGGTACAAGGCCGCCGAGCCCACGCCGCCGGCCGAGAAGCCTGTGAGGAACAGCTTTTCAGGCTGCTTGAGGTTCTTGGCCATCCAGGCGGCCACGGCCTTGGCGTTGACCATGCCTCGGTGGTGGTAGGCCATGGGGTTGGCCGGGTCGACGTTGTCGTACACGGCGACCTTGTTGCCGGTGTGCACGTCGCCCGTGCAGTAGGTCAGGTAGACGATGTTCCAGCTTTGCGTCTGCACCGACTGCAGCGGGTGCAGGCGCATGGTGAAGGGCGTGACCAGGCCGAGGTGGGCCTGGCGGTTCCAGTCGGTCATGTAGTTGGTGGGGATGCCGTCGGGGTTGACGGCGTCCAGCAGGGTGCCGCCTTTGCAGGCGCCCTGGTCCCAGCAGGCGCCGCCGCCTTCGAACATCACCACGGTCTTGCTGGTGAAGGGCGTGCGGTTGACGAAGAAGCGGTAGGGGGTGCCGTTGCCGCAGGTGGCGCCGCTGGAGGCGGGCAGCTCGACGGTTTCCCACTGGAGGTAGCCAGCGTGCGCGGCGGCGCACACCAGGCTGGCGGCGGTGGCCTGGACGGCCACCTTCAGGACGGAGCGCAAGGACATGGGGTTCTCCTTCTCACGAGGTTGTTCTGTGAGAAGGAGTTTCCGTAACGCTGTTTTTTTGCGCTTGCGCGTTAACCAGCGGATGCAGGCGTTCGAGGGGGGGCAAACGCCTCGGCTTTTGTCGGCTGCCCGACGGTTGTCGCCTTGTGTGGATCGGGTAAGCCCTTCCGCACCCGATGGGGTTAACCCAGTTTTTGTTGGCGGCGGCGAGCAACGACGGCGCCCATGGCACCCAGGCCCAACATGGCCATCAAGCTGGTGTCTGCTTCAGGAACCGCGCCGACGGCGACATAGGTGCGCGCACCTACTTGTGTGAAAAAGCCCTCGCGGTTCGACGACGAGGCGTTCTCGAAAGTGAACTTGATGTGCCCCGACTTCTGATCGTGATCCCCGGTCTCGGCTGACGTGTAGGCATAGTCGAAGAACGACTTCACTTCCTGGCCGGCTGAGGTGCTGGCTTTCAGGTACGCCTCAAGCAGGAGAGACGCTGACGCGACTTCCTGGGGGTTGACTCGGTTCAACAAGGAAGCCTCGAGCAGGTAGTCTGCCTCGATCATCAGTGCGGTGTTGGCGCTGATCACAAAGGTGCGACCCCATTCGGTGGGGTTTGTTTCTGCCCCAGCCACGACGATGTCGGTGTTGCCCGTCGTTGCATTCGATTGAGCGCTGAAGCCGGTCTCGCTGGATATCGAGGCGGCTGTCGCACCTGCCATCGAAGCGGTCGCCGAGCCCGTGGCCAACATGGCCACAGGTTCCTGCGTCAGGAATGTGCGGCGCTGCTCTCCTTCCATCGATGAGTTGTCCACGATGCGGTAGACAGTGCCGTACGCAGACCTGGGGCTGGTGTACTCCGCTGCCAGAAAGCTCAGGCTGGGTGTCACCCCATCGGTCAGATCCAGGTCGATCAAGGTGAAGGTCAGCGAGCTCAGCGATGCCGTGGCCGAGCCAGTGCCGGCGTGTGCCGGGGCATTGGAGAGCAGCGCGATCGCAGCCGCAGCGAAAACTGCAAGGGGGTGTTTCATCATGTCCGTGTCCCTGTGGTGGTATGAGCGGAGCCTGATGGGTCTGAAGGATCAGGTGCCGCACACAATTTGTGCACGCGATCCTCGGCGCTTTGAGCGGGCCTGACGATCCCGCAAGCAGGGGGGCGTTCGGCGCATGGACATCGTGGCCGATGGCTCAGTACGCTTCAGCCGGCACGCGCCGCTGCAGCACCCCGATCGGCGGTGCCCAGCGCTGGCCCTTGGGCTTCTTGGCCGTGACCAAGGTGATGTCGGCGGGCTCGAAGACCTCGACGTTGTGCGTGATCGGCGTGGTCAGCACGTACTGCGCGCGCGTGGAGCGCAGGAAGTGGCCGACCAGCTGGATGTTGCGCACGTCCAAGTGAGCAAACGGCTCGTCGATGAAGACGAAGCCACCCGGGGTCTCGTCGTCCTTCATCAGGCCCACGAGCAGGATGAGGGACTTGATGACCTGCTGGCCGCCCGAGGCCTCGCCGTCGTTCAGGCCAATGTGGCCCTTGCCGTCGAAGTTGAAGTGGATCTTGAGTTCGGCCTGGCGCAGGGCGGTGTCGTCGTCGCCGAGGTGGGGCAGTTCGCACTGCACATCGACGCCGGCGAGCTGGCCGAGCTCGATCACGTTCTTGCGGTAGCGGCGCACCGTCACCTTGAGCACGTCGGTGTAGCGCTCGCGGGCGTTGTCGACGGCGATGGCCGCGGCGGCGTTGCTGGCCTTGCGCTGGCCGAGCTCGTCTTCCTGGCGCAGCACGTTGGCGTTCATCAGCGTGAGCTGCTCGACCACGGTGGCGTCGGTTTCCCACTGGCCTTCGGTGAGCTCGCGGTCCACGGCTTCGGCGCGCAGGCGGGCCTGGGTGGCGTTGCCGTAGTGCGCCTGCATCTCGCGGATGCGCTCGGGGCTGCGCCAGTGCAGCGGCAGCGAGTGCTTGACCTCGCGTGACATCAGCGCCTGGCCAAGCAGGTCGTCGAAGCGGGCCTGCCATTCGCGTTCGTGCTGGGCGCTGCGTTGTTCGATGTGGGCCAGCTTTTCCTGCGCCTGGCGGTAGGCGTGCTGGGCGTTGGTCTGCTCGACCACGGCGCGCTTGAGTTCGGCTTCCGATTGCTGCCAGCGCTCGCCAGCGTCAACACGGGCCTGCTTGAGCACGGGCAACTGGCGGCGGGCTTCGGCGAACTCGGCTTCGCGCTCGACCAGCTCGGCCGCGGCGGTGAAACCTTGCGCGGCCTGGCGGGCGTCCTGCAGTTGGCGGTCGAAGAAGGCCTGGTCGCGCACCAGGCGGGTCATCTCTTCGTCGAGCTGGGCCAGGCGGTTT
>NZ_DCXA01000205.1:0-8707 GCF_002328915.1 Aquabacterium sp. UBA2148 | reverse complement strand
GCCTGCCATCGCGGTCGATGGCACCGAGGGCTGGCTGCTGTGCTTCGCCCTGCCATCGACCCGGTCGGCGGACGAAGCCCTGTTGGTGCTGCGCCAGTTGATCCGAGAGGGGTTGCAGCAGGTTGGCGTGACCGTGTCGCCCGCCGATGCCGCTGCCTGGCGTTTCACGTGCTGGCCGGCCGATTCGTCAACCGATGCCCACCAAGACGCCTGGCCCGTGCCCCGCGAGGTCGCGCCCGATCGGTGGTCGGCGTTCGTCGCCCCTGACCTCGTTCCCGTTTTCGCCGAATCCCCCTGGCTCGATTGCGCACCCAGCGAAGAAGGGCAGGCCACGCTGCTGAGCAGGCTCTTGCCCATTCCTGCCGAGCCATGGGCGCGCTGGCTGGCTGCGTCGTCCCGGGATGCGGCCGACGCGCTCGCAGACCAGAACAGCGGTGGCGACGTGCCTGGCCAGCCCGCTCCGCACCTCGGTGTCCCGCCGGGTTCCTTGGGCGCACCAGCGTCGCCTTCGATCGGTGCGGCGGCGGCCGACGCCCCACGCGCTTTCCTGCTGTCCGTGATGAACGACCCCAGCGTGGACATGGCCCTGCGCATCGAGGCTGCACGCGTGCTCCTGGCCCACGGGTGATCGGATCGGACAAGGGGGTGATCGGATCGGACATCGGTGTCCAGATGCGATGCCGCAGACCCGGGGCGTCCCGGAGAGGCAAGTGGGCAGGCCGCTGACAGAATCGCCGCGATCAGGCATTCAGGAGGTCCTCACCATGCAGCTCATCGACACCGATCCGGCGCCACCTTTGCGCGCTTCCACCGACGGGCGCGGCACCGCGCTGCTGCTGGCCCGCGCTGGCGACCGGCGCTTCCCGCCTTCCAAGCTCTCGGTGCTGCTGGGGGTGATGACCGAGCTGGGCGCCGACCCGCACGAGGTGCTCGCAGGCACCGGCCTGCTGCCGGAGAACGTCAGCAATCCTTTCACCATGACCTCGTGTGCGCAGTTCTTGCGCGCGAGCCGCAACGCCGTGCGCCTCTTGCCCCATGCCGACCTCGGTCTGCGCGTGGGCGAGCGCCTGGGTGTGATGCACTACGGCATGTATGGCTACGCGCTGCTGTGCTCGGAGTCGCTTCGCCAGGTCTGGGAGCGCGCCATCCGCTATCACCCGCTTTCGGGCGGCATGCTGCCCTTGCGCTGGGAGGTACAGGGCGATGAGGCGGTGTGGACCTTCCCTGACCGCGCGGCCTTCCCCTGGCCCGATGTCGATGAAGCGCTCTACCGCTTCATGATCGACCTGCAGCTGGCGGCCCATGTGCGCATCGGCCAGGACGTGATGGGCGAGTCCTTCGGCCCCAAGCAAGCGGGCTACATCGGGCAGGCGCCTGCAGACGTCAGCCACTGGGAGCGCGTGCTGCACGCCCCCGTCGTGTTCGGGCAGTCGGCCAACACCCTGCGCTTTGATGCCACCTTGCTCACGCGTGCGCCCCAACTCGCCCACCCGATCACGGCTTCTCACCTGTCGGTGCAATGCGCTCGGTTGCTGGAAGAGGCCAGCTGGGGCGCGGGCATGACCCGACGCGTCTACGAAGAACTCACCCGGCACGGCGGCCGCTTTCCCTCCATCGAAGAGGTGGCCAGTCGCCTGTGCATGACCTCGCGCACCCTGCGTCGCCGGCTGGAGGCCGAGGGCGCCGGCTTCTCCGAGCTGCTCGCTGCGGTGCGCAAGCGCCTGGCGATCGACTACCTGGTGGGCACGCGCTTGAGCACCGAAGACATCGCCGAGGCACTGGGCTTCAGCGACGTGGTGAGCTTTCGCCACGCCTTCAAGCGCTGGACGGGCCTGACGCCGCGCGAGTACCGCATGGCACAGGACGGCGCTCGTTTGCACCTGCAGTGACCGGGTTTTCCTGATCCCCCACTGTCCCTTTGGGTCTGCTTTTTGTCCGTGGTGTTTCTTCACGGTCCTGATGTCGGCAAGCACAGTGCATGGGCCCCGTTGAGTCGGCTTCGGCCGCCGCAGCGGGCTCCGTCAACGATGCACCCAACCGACCCACAAGAGGACACATGAAGAACGCACCCATCCGCTCTGTTTTGGCCACCTGCCTGGTGGCCGCCGCTGCCAGCGCCTTGGCTCAGACCACGGCGCCGACCTCCGCATCCCTCAATGCCTCGGCCGGCCCGCTCAGCGTGAGCACCGCTTCCGTCACCGCGCCGCGCGGTTTCGGTGGCGGCACCATCTACTACCCGACCACCCAGGCGCGCTACGGCGTCATCGCCATCAGCCCTGGCTTCACCGCCACCCAGACCAGCATCGCCTGGCTGGGCCGCCGCATCGCCACACACGGCTTCGTGGTCATCACCCTCAACACCCTGACCACGCTCGACCAACCCGACAGCCGGGCCAACCAGCTGATGGCCGCGCTCAATCACGTCATCAACTCGTCGAGCTCGGCCGTCAAGGCCCGCATCGACACCAGCCGCCTGGCCGTGGCGGGGCACTCGATGGGCGGTGGCGGCGCGCTGATTGCCGCGCGCGACAACCCCACGCTCAAGGCCTCCTAGCCGCTGACGCCGTGGAACATCAACTCGGCTTTCTCGACCGTGCGCGTGCCGACGATGATCGTCGGGGCCGATGGCGACACGGTGGCCGGCGTGACCAGCCACGCGCGTCCTTTCTACGCGGCCCTGCCGAGCGCGACGTCGAAAGCCTATGGCGAGCTCAACGGCGCCACGCACTTCACGCCGAACTCGACCAACACGCCGATCGGGCGTTATGGCGTGGCCTGGATGAAGCGCTTTGTCGATGGCGACACCCGCTACTCGGCTTTCCTGTGCGGCACCGAGCACACGCGCTACGCGACGGCGCTGGTCTTCGACCGCTACAACCAGAACTGCCCTTACTGATCGGAGGCGCGCCATGATCATCTCGATCACGTCGCGCCGCCGGCCATGGTCCAGGCCGGCCCTCGCCTTGCTGGCGGGAGTGGGCTTGGGGACCCTGGTGCTGGTTGGCTGGCTCGGGCTGCGTTCGGACGGCGCTCCACCCGCGCCGAACGCACCCGTTGCCCAGCCATCGTCGCCCGACCGCTGGATCCTGCCGAGCGTGCCGGGCGCATCCCAGCACATCGACCTGGGCGTGCGTCAGCGGGTGCTGGGCGAGGAGGGCCCCGTTCGCATCGGCACCGTGCGACCGTTTCGGGTCGATGCCTCGGGCGCGCTGGTGCTGGACGCCAACACCGTGGTGACGCTGGAGCAGTTGATCGCCTTCAGCACCCCCGAGCAGTTCCCGGCGCTGGTGCGCGAGGCCGCGGCCGGCCTGCCGCAGGCCCAGCAAACCCAGGCCCTGGAACTGGCCCAGCGCTTTGACCGTTACCAGGAGGCCGTGCGCCAGCGCGTGCAACCCGATCAGGCCCCGCTCACGGTGGACGACATGGCCCGTGACCTGCAGGCCCTGCAGGTGATGAGGCACGACCACTTCGGCGCGCAAGCGGCCTTGCAGCTCTTTGGTGATCAGGAGGCCATCACGGCCCGGCTCATCGAGTTGATGACGCAGGACACACAGGCCGATGCCCCGCTGGAGGAGCGGGCCATCCGTGCGCAGTCCCGCTTGCTGGCCGAGCGCGACGGTCGCAGCAACCGCAGCGATGGCGGCAGCTGAATGCTGCCTTGGCCTGGCACGCCTCAGTGAGGCGGTGCCGTGCGCACTTGTGATGCGAAAGCGAAATCAGGCAGGGCCAGCGTCGCCTCGGCCACATCCAGCAGGCGCTTGTTGTGGTCCATTGAGGCCTTCTGCAGGGCGCGGAAGGCCTCTTCTTCGCTCAGGCCCAGGCGCGACATCAGCGCGCCCTTGGCCCGCTCGATGACCTTGCGCTCGTGCAGAGCGCGTCGTGCCGTGTCGAGCTCGGACTCCATGCGGCTGAGCCGCGCCGACTGATCCTGCAGCAGCTCGACCAGGGCCGAACCGGCGCCTGCACCCGGCGCGTCTTTCAGGCCATCGGGCAGGTTCGACAGCACCGGGGCCTCGGCTTGCTCGGCGTCGTTGAAGAAGCGGTCGACCGCGTGGCTGTGACGCGGCGGGTTCTGGCGCAGGCGCTCGAGCAGGCCTTCGGAATCCTGCAGGTCTTGTTCGGTGGCGCGGATCTGGGCGTCGCAGTCGTGGCGCAGCGCGTGCACCAAGGCCACGAGCATGTCCTCCATCTCGCCGATGCGCGCGCTGGTGACCTCGAACCAGCTTTCGCTGAGCGCGGTGTCGAGCTTGGCACCGGCGCGAGCCGTGCACACGCTGCGGCGCAGGCGCTCGAGCTGCGCCATGTTGGGCGTGAGTTGCGACTGCAGCCAGCGCCCACGCAAGGTCGGGTCGGTGAATTCTTCGAAGACGTGCAGGCTGCGCTCTTGCGCGTCGATGAGGTGGATGACGCGCTGTTGCTCGGCCTCGCTGCAATGCCCGGAGGCGAAGAGCTGGGCGCCCACGGCGCGCTCCTGTCCGGCGGCTTCTTTGCCTTGCACCAGGTGCACGAAGGCCACCAGCAGGCGCGAGATGCCGGGGTGCAAGGTGGCGTCGGCCACGTGGAAGATGAGCTCGACCAGGCCGGCGATCAGGCGGCTGTAGGCCGTCACTGCGGCGTGAGCGGTGGCTGTGTGTTGCACGGTCTGGGCGCGCAGCTCGGTCAGGGCGTCGAGGTCGAGCACCACCCATGCCATCAGTGAGAGCATGCGTGCGGACGCGCCGGCTTCGGGGGCCAGCTGCGCATCGAACAGCTCGCGCAGGCGGGCCTCGATGGGCGTTACCGACTCGACCGTGGCCTGGCGTTCGCTGGCGAAGCGCTGCCCCGCCGAGGCCAGGTAGATGCTGGTGGCCCCGCGCTCGCGTTGCAGCGCGTGAATCAGTTGCCCGATGACATCGACCAGTTCGATGCGGCCAGCGAGGTGCCGGATGCCTTCCAGCTCCAATTGTTTGGCGCGCAGAACGAGGCTGGAGACGGACAGGGACATGGCTTCGGGCAATGGGCGATGGACAAGTCTGATTGTCCCTGCTTTGCGGGGCGTTGAACAGGTCGGTGCGGGAGCCCGAGGCATGTTCATGCCTTCCTCAATGTCCGGCGAGGCGCGATCCCAACAGGATCAGGCAAGCGATGGCAAGCACCAGGGACAGGGCCCGCCAGAACGCGACCGGGTTTCGCTCGATCAGTGGCGTGCTCCGGTGGTGCTGTTGTCCCGGCCCAGGTGCCCGCAGTCCATGCACGAACTCGGAGAGTGCTTCGTGGCGACGGGCAGGGTCGGCGTGGAGGGCCTTGCGCAGGACGCTGTCCAGCCACGGGGGCAGGTCCGGGCGGTGGTTGCGGGCGGGCACGTACCGGAGCTTGCGGATGTCCGCGGCAGAGCGAAGCCTCGCCGCCTGCAATCCGTATGGCAATTGCCCGGTGAGCATCTGATACGTCAGCACCGCCAGCGAGAAGAGGTCGGAAGCCGGGCTGCCCCCATGCCCCAGGAGGGACTCTGGCGCGGTGTACTGAAGAGAGCCGAGCAAATCATCGGCCTGCGCCTGTCTGCCACCTTCGGCCAAGCCGGTGACATGCACCGAGGCAAAGTCGATGATGCGAACTGTTCCGGTCCGGTCGATCATGATGTTCTCCGGCCGCAGATCCTGGTGCAGCATTTCCTTGCGATGGAAGGCCTGCAACCCTTTGGCAACTTGTTCGATGACCTGTCGCACCTGGTCGAGCCCGGGGCGCCGGTGGTCGTTCATCCACTGCGCAAGGGTCTGGCCTTCGATGTATTCCATGGCAACGAACAGGTGTTGTCGCGGCCTGTCCTGCCCGCATGGCTTGAGCACGTGCGGGCTGTCGAGGCGACGCGCTACCCATTCCTCCAGCAGGAACCGATCCAGGTAATCGGACGACTCGCGCATGTCTACCGAAGGCGTCTTGAGTGCAACCTGCTTTCCGGTGGCATCGTCGATGGCCAGGTGAACATGGCTGCGCGAGCTGGCATGCAAGGGGCGAACGATGGTGTAGCCCTCGAAGCTCATGCGAGCATGCAGCGCGGGCGGAAGTGCCAGCTCCGTGCGTTGCTGGTGCAGGGTGTGAACCGGTGCTTCGCCAAGCTCTTGCACCCGCACGATCTGCAGGGTCAGGTTGTCCTGGCTGCCCCGCTCGAAGGCCAGCTCTGCGAGCGCCGCTGCAGCAGCGTCGAGGTCGCTGGGGTGGGCGCACAGCGCGCGATGAACATCGGCAGCATCGATGTGTTCATGCACGCCGTCGGTGCTCAGCAGGTAGATGTCGCCGACTCTTATCGTCCAGTTGCGGTGGTCGATTTCAACCGATGGGCCCACGCCCAGGGCTCGTCCCAGGCAGGTCTGCGACGCAGACACCTGGACGCGGTGGTCTTCGGTCAGGGGCTCCAGAGCCTGCTGGTGAAGCTGGCAGATCCGCGTATCGCCGACGTGAAGGAGGTGGCCTTCGTTGCCTTTGAGGATCAGAGCGCTGAAAGTGCACACCTGACCCCGGTCGCGGTCGAACCGCGCATCGCTGCGCTGGTTCTGGGCGTGAAGCCAGGAGTTCGTTGCAGCGAGCACTCGCTGGCCGGAGCGTTTGACGCTCCAGGCCTCGGAGGTGCAAAGGTAGTCATCGAGGAAGCCCTTGACGGCCGCAGCGCTGGCCAGCTGGCTCACCGGGCTGCTGCCGATGCCGTCCGCAATGGCCAGTGCGATGCCCTTGCTGCTCAACAGCGGCTCTCGGGGAATGGCAGCGCCGTGAAAGTCCTGGTTGATGTCCTTGCGCCCGGCCCGCGAGTGCTGGCCGAGCGATATCTGCAACATCAGACCGACGCGCGCTTGGGCGCGGTCTTGTAGTGCGTCGAGTACAGCGTGGCGCCAACGAAGGTCAGACCGCCCACCAGGTTGCCCAGCACCGTGGGGATTTCGTTCCAGATCAGGTAGTCCATGAACGTGAAGTTGCCGCCCAGCATCAGACCAGATGGGAAGAGGTACATGTTGACGATCGAGTGCTCGAAGCCCATGTAGAAGAACATCAGGATGGGCATCCACATGGCGATGACCTTGCCGGACACGCTGGTCGACATCATGGCCGCCACCACGCCCGTCGAGACCATCCAGTTGCACATGACGGCGCGCACGAACAGCGTCAGCATGCCGGCGGCGCCGTGGGCCGCATAGCCCAGGGTGCGACCTTCCCCGATGTGTCCGATCTTCTGCCCGATGGCGTTCGGCGCCTCGGTGAAGCCGTTGGTGAAGATGATGGCCATGAAAACGGCCACGGTGATCGCACCCGCGAAGTTGCCCACGAAGACCAGGCTCCAGTTGCGCAGCACCCCGCTCCATGTGGCGCCGGGTCGGCGGTCCAGCACCGCCAACGGTGCAAGGGTGAAGACCCCGGTCAGCAGGTCAAAGCCCAGCAGGTACAGCATGCAAAAGCCCGTCGGAAAGAGCAGGGCTCCGATGAGCGGGTTGCCCGTGTTGACCGACACGGACACGGCGAAGGCCGCAGCCAGTGCCAGGATGGCGCCAGCCATGTACGAGCGGATGAGCGTGTCACGGGTGGACATCAGCAGCTTGGATTCGCCGGCATCGACCATCTTGGTGACGAATTCGGCAGGTGCGAGGTAGGCCATGTTGGGATTCCTGTGTTTCAGCGGGGGGAGTGGGCCTGCGAGCCTCTGATGGTGCTTCGTCAGGCGAGCGGGGCGGTGTGCCGCCCTCTACTTTCGCGTTTGCGGTTGTGTCTCTTCGGTTCGGTCAGCGTCACGAGGCGATCAGCGCAGGCGGACCTGCACCACGCCGCTTTCGGTGCGCACCGCGTGGGCACTCACCGAGAGCTCGGGCTGCTCGATGCATTGACCGCTGTGCAGGTCGATGTGCTGCTTGTAGAGCGGCGAGGCCACGACGATGCGGTCACCGAGGCTGCCGACAAGCCCGCGCGAGAGCACGCTGGCGCCGGACTTGGGGTCTACGTTGTCGATGGCAAAGAAGCGATCCGGTCCGACGCGGAAGACCGCGACATGTCGGCCCTGAACCAGCGCGCACACGCCGGTGTCAGGCAGGATGTCGTCGACCGGGCAAATGTCGGTCCAGGAAGAGGTGTCGGAAGAGGTCATGGTGGGGTTGAGGACGGCGCTCATGGTGTTGGCTCCTGCTCAGGCGGTCTCGATCGTGGCGCCGGACTCGAGCTCCTGGCGCTCTTCAGGGCGCGCCGGCCGGATCTGGCCGCGTTCCTTGACGAACAGGATGCGTTCGTCCTTGGCTTCGCTGTTGACGAAGGAGCGGAAGCGCTTGCGCACCTCGGGGTTGGTCACTGCGGTCTTCCATTCGCACTGGTAGGTGCTCACCACGTGCTGCATCTGCGCTTCGAGCTCGGCGCCCAGGCCCAGCGAGTCGTCGATCAGCACGGACTTGAGGTAGTCCAGGCCGCCTTCGAGGTTGTCGCGCCAGGTGCTGGTGCGCTGCAGGCGATCGGCCGTCTTGACGTAGAACATCAGGAAGCGGTCGATCATGGCGATCAGCTGCGGCTTGGTCAGGTCGGAGGCGATCAGCTCGGCGTGGCGGGGCTTCATGCCGCCGTTGCCGCACACGTACAGGTTCCAGCCCTTCTCGGTGGCGATCACGCCCACGTCCTTGCCTTGCGCCTCGGCGCATTCACGGGTGCAGCCCGACACACCGAACTTGATCTTGTGCGGGGCGCGCAGGCCCTTGTAGCGGTT
>NZ_DCXA01000149.1:1519-5658 GCF_002328915.1 Aquabacterium sp. UBA2148 | reverse complement strand
CGGCTCAGAAGCTCGGCCGGCGCGCCCGCTGGCACCGATGGCAAAGCCCCGTCGGGCAGGCGCCTGGCCTCGTTGAGCGCCACACCAGGCGGGCCGTCGAACAAGATCGCCAGTGCATTGCGGGCCTGCGTTCGCTGCAGCAAAAACTGAGTGTGCGCGGCCTCTTGTGCGGCCAGCGATTGCGTGGCCTGCGCCACCTCCAGGCCCGAGACGGCGCCCTGCCCCTTCTGGGCCTGCACCAGCTCCAGCGTGCGCCGCGCGTACTCGATGCTCTGCTGGCTGGCCTCGACGCGCTGATTCAGGTAGCCCACCTGCCAATGCAGGCGCGCCGTCGTGCCCACCAGTGCCAGGGCTGCGGCCAGGCGGTCTTCCTCGGTGGCCTGGGCCTCCCAGTCGGCGGCGCTGCGCAGGGCGGCCACGCGCCCCCACAGATCGGCCTCCCAGCTCAGGCCGAGCGAAGCGCTGTTCAGGCGTGTCGTGTCACCGCCATCAAGTGGGCGCGACGCGGTGGAGCTGCCCTGCAGCGTCACCGTGGGCAACTGGTCGCTGGCGGCCTGACCGGCCAGGAGTTGGGCGCGGCGCACCTTCAAGGCGGCTTGTGCCAGGTCGTTGTTGCGCGCCAGGGCATCGCGGATCAGTTGGCGCAGCGCCGGGTCATCGAACGCCAGCCACCAGGGGGACAGTCCTTGCGCGGCCTCGCCGGCTTGCGCGGCCTCAGCCAAGGACTTCACATCGGTCGCGCCACCCGCGTCGGCATTGGCCGACACGTAGCTCGCCGGCACGGTCAGCGCCGGCTGCTCATAAGGCGTCGCGGCACACCCGGCAAGCAAGGCGCTGGCGCTGGCCAGCATCAGCGCGCACAGGCAGGCCGAAGCCACCGGCCTGTGTCGGTTCAAGTCGTGTTCGTTCATGGACATGTTCTTCATTGCTCGCTGGGCTCGGACCTCACTGCCGGCTCAGCGCATCCACCGGGTCGAGCTGGGCCGCACGGCGGGCCGGCAAGAAGCCGAACACCACGCCGATCAGCGATGACACACCAAAGGCCGTCACGATGGACGCGGTCGAATAGATCATGCTGAAGCCCGTGTTGAACTGATCGAAGATCACGCCCAGGCTCAAAGCCAGCGCGATGCCCAGCCCGCCGCCCAGCAGGCACACCAGCACCGCCTCGATCAGGAACTGGCGCAGGATGTCGGACTGGCGCGCGCCCACCGCCATGCGCACGCCGATCTCCTGCGTCCGCTCGGTGACCGACACCAGCATGATGTTCATCACCCCGATGCCGCCCACGATCAGCGAGATCACCGCGATCGACGAGATCAGCAGCGTCAGCGTCTGCGTCGTGCTCTCGATCGTCTGGCGGATGCTGTCGCTGTTGCGCACGAAGAAATCCTTCGAGCCATGGCGTTGGGTCATCAGCTTGGTGATGCCCTGCTCGGCTGCCGACGGATTGGCGCTGTCGCTGATGCGCACGGTGATGCTGCGCAGGTGGTTCTGGCCCATCAGGCGCCGCATCGCCGTCGTGTAGGGCACCCACACATTGAGGTTGTCCGACATGTTGAAGCCGCTCTCGGACGGCGCCGTCACGCCGATGACCCGCACCGGCACGCTGCCCAGGAAGATGACCTGCCCCACCGGGTTCTCGCCATTGGGGAACAGCGCGGCCTGCGCGTTCGGGTCGATCACGGCCTCCTGCGTCTGGCGACGCACGCTCTCGTCATCGAAGGCCTGGCCTTGCGCGATGTCGTAGCCCTTGACGCGGAAGAACTGGTCGCCCACGCCCGTGACATTGGCCGTGGCCTCCACGTTGCCGCGGCGCAAGGTCACGCTGGTGCTCACACCGGGTGTGACGCTGTCGACGTAATTCAGTTGAGCCAGCGCGTTGGCGTCGCCCGGCACCAGCGTGCGGATGCGCCCCGCCTGCCGGTCGCCGAAGTTCTTGCCGGGGTAGATGTCGATGGTGTTGGTGCCCATCGCCGCGATGTCCTTGAGCACCCGCTGGCGCGAACCTTCGCCCAAGGCCACCATCGAGACCACGGAAGCGATCCCGATGATGATGCCGAGCATGGTCAACAGCGTGCGCAGGCGGTGCCCGGCCATGGCGCGCAAGGCCATGGTGAAAGCCTCGGTGAAACGCCCCCACACCGCCGACCAGGACGCGTCGGGCTGCACGGCAGGGCGCGCAGCCCGGTGCCCAACCTGCTCGACCCCGTCGGTTCGGCGGTCGGCGATGATGCGGCCATCGGCCACCTCGATGACGCGCTGCGCGTGCGCCGCCACCTTGGCATCGTGGGTCACGATGATGACCGTGTGGCCATCGGCGTGCAGCTCCTTGAGGATGCGCATGACCTCTTCGCCGCTGACGCTGTCGAGCGCGCCGGTGGGCTCGTCGGCCAGGATGACATCGCCGCCATTCATCAGCGCCCGCGCGATCGACACGCGCTGCTGCTGACCGCCAGAGAGCTGGCCCGGCCGGTGCCCGGCTCGGTCTTGCAAGCCCAGGCGCTTGAGCAAGGCCAACGCGCGCTCATGGCGTCGCGCCGGGCTGTGCCCCGCATATATGGCCGGGATCTCGGCGTTGCCCAGCGCGGTCAGGTCACCCATGAGGTGATAGCGCTGGAAGATGAAGCCGAAGTGCTCGCGCCGCAGGCGGGCAAGGTCATCGGGCGCCATGTCGGCCGTGGGCTGACCGGCCACGCGGTAACTGCCGCGCGAAGGCCGGTCCAGGCAACCGAGGATGTTCATCAGCGTGGACTTGCCCGAACCGGACGCACCCATGATGGCCACCATCTCACCGGCATGGATGCCCAGGTCGATGCCCTTGAGCACGGCCACCGTGCCATCGCCAGAAGGGAACTCGCGCCAGAGGTCTCGCACCTCCAGCAAGGGCGCGTCGGCACCCGGCTGCGTTGGCGCACCTTGCGCGCCCTGCCCGGCCTGGATCTGATCGATCTCGCTTTTCATCAGAACATGCCCGGCGGACGGCGCGAGCCGCCCGAACCACCGGCCGAAGCTTCGCCCACGACCACGCGTTCGCCTTCTTTCAGGCCCGACAGCACCTGCGCCTGCACGCGGTTGTTCAGGCCCACCTTGACCTGGCGATCGACCACGCGCTGTGCGCCGCCCGGCTCGCCTTCGAGCACCCGCACCGCGTACGTGTCGTCCTTGCGGTTGCGCTTGCCCAGCGCCGAAGCCGGGATGGCCAGCACCTCATCGGCCTTGGCCAGCACGATGAAGACCTGCGCCGTCATGGCCACACGCAGCTTGCCATCGGGGTTGGGCACCTCGAACAAGCCGTTGTAGTAAACAGCCGACGTGGTCGACGACGAGGTGCTCGTGGTCGTCTTGGTGCTGGTGTCAACCTGCTCCGATTCAGGCGATGGCTCGATGGTGCGCAGCTTGGCCTCGTAGCGCTTTTGGGGCTCGCCCAGGATGGTGAAGTACACCGGCAGGCCCGGCTGCACCCGCACGACGTCGGCTTCGGAGATCTGCGCCTTGATGAGCACGCTGTCCAGGCGCGAGAGCTTGATGATGGTCGGCGCCGACTGCACGGCGTTCACGGTGCGCCCTTCTTCGGCGATCACGCCCGTGACCACGCCGTCAATGGGCGCCAGGATGCGCGTGTAGCCCAGGTTCACACGGGCCGTGTCCACCGAGATGTTGGCCTGCCTGATCTGGGCCTGCAGGGCGTTGATGTCGGCGCGGGTGGTGGCCAGGGTGGCCTCGGCGCCATCGAGTTCGGCCTTCGAAGCCGCATCGAGCTTGAACAGGCCTTGTTGACGTTTGAACGTGATCTCGGCCTGCCTGTACAAGGCTTCCTTGGCTTGCAGTTGAGCCTGCAGCAAGGCGACCTGGGCCTCGGCGTTGCGAAGGGTGTTGTTCTGGGTGGTGGAATCGATTTCGGCCAGCAACTGGCCCTGCTTGACCTGGTCGCCCAAGGCCACGTGCAAGCGCTTGATCTGACCCGAGACCTGGGCACCCACGTTGACATCGCGCTCGGACTTGATCGTGCCCGAGGCCAGCACCGTGTCCTCAAGGTTGGTGCGCTCGACTTCGGCCGTGATGACCTCAGGCGCCGGGGCCTTCTTGATGAACTTGGCGTACACCCCCCAGCCCGCCAGCGCGAGCACCCCCAGGAC
>NZ_DCXA01000149.1:0-1451 GCF_002328915.1 Aquabacterium sp. UBA2148 | reverse complement strand
CAGCGCGAGCACCCCCAGGACGGCGAACAGGCGCCAGCCGGCCCACCAGGACTTCTTGTTTGCGGTTGTCATGCCTTGAGTTTCGCAGGGCTGTGTTGTGGCTCTCAGTCTCGCAGGTTAAGCGAAGTAAAGTGAGGGCATGCACCCTGTCACCCTCGTCACCGGCGCCAGCCAGGGCATCGGCGCGGCCACCGCCCGGCTGCTCGCTCAACGCGGCCACGCCCTGCTCATTCACTTCGCTCACCGCGCCGACCTGGCGCAGGCCGTCGCCGATGACTGCCTGCGCCTGAGGGCGCCGAAAGCCATCATCGCCCAGGCCGACCTGGCCAACGAGGCCGAGGTGCTGGCCTTGTTCGCCCGACTGGATGCCTCTCTGCCCCGGCTGACAGGCCTGGTCAACAACGCCGGCATCGTCGATCAAACGGCGCGGCTCGACGAGATGAGCGCCGAGCGCCTGCAGCGCATGCTGGCGGTCAATGTGCTGGGCCCGATGCTGTGCGCACGCGAGGCCGTCAAGCGCATGTCACGTCTGCATGGCGGACAAGGCGGCGTCATCGTCAACGTCTCCAGCAGCGCGGTGCGCACCGGCTCGCCCGCCTTGTACGTGGACTACGCCGCCAGCAAAGGCGCCATCGACGTGTTCACCGGCGGGCTGTCGAAAGAGGTGGCTGGCGAAGGGGTGCGCGTGGTGGCCGTGCGGCCAGGCATCACCGACACCGGCATCCACGCCACAGGTGGCGAGCCTGACCGTGCCAGCCGCATGGCGCCACAGCTGCCCATGGGACGGGCAGCCCAACCCGAAGAAGTCGGCGAGGCCATTGCCTGGCTGCTGTCCGACGCCGCCAGCTACACGGCAGGCGCCATCCTCGACGTCACGGGCGGGCGCTGAGCAGCTCCAGCAGCAAGCGCACGCGGGCCTGAGCGGGCGTCCAGTTGCCCGCAGCGGGCCAGGTGTCGCCCTCGCGCGGCTGCACGCCACCACGGGCCACACGGCTGCTGCGCCACACGGCCACGCTGGCATCGCGGGCGCGCTGCAGGGCCGCTTCCAGCTTTTCGTGCAGGGTGCCGTGGCCGGTGCAGGCCACGATCAGGCCATCGAGCTGTTGCCCTGATGACTGGGCATGCGCCAGCGCGGCATCGACCAGCCATCCGTCGGCATCCGCATGGCTGGTGACGACCTCCACCCTCGGCGGCTGAGCAAACTGCAACCACTGCCAGCCACGCGCCTCCGGTTGCGGCCACGAGGTGAGCTGGTCCAGCGGCTCCGCCCCCCCCCCGTCGAAGGCATCGATTGCGTGGCTGTGTGCCTTGCGCACATCACGCGCCGACCAGGTCCGTCCGGCCAGCGCCACCGCCACCCCGCCTTCGCCACGCTGCGCCGCAGCCTGCGCCACCCGCACGGCCTGCGCGAGGTTGGCCGGGCCGTCGGCATCTGGCGCGGTGGCCGGTCG
>NZ_DCXA01000195.1:0-7538 GCF_002328915.1 Aquabacterium sp. UBA2148 | reverse complement strand
CCCCCACCGGCGTGCTCGCCAGCCAGGGCGGCTTCCTGCTTGTACAGGCGCGACCACTCCAGCGAACAACTCGCCGACATCAGCATCACCAGGCCCAGCCAGACCCGCCAGGCAGGCACAGCAGGCTCGGACCCAGCGCTGGCCAGGGCGTCGTCACGACGCAGCCAGCGGGCCAGGGCCCCCAGCCAGGCCCGGGCGCCGATCACCAGCAACCACCAAGCCGACAAGCCGAACAGCAGGTAGGCCAAGTCAGAAGCGTGGGCACCCAGCGCTCCCACCCAATTGCGCACCTCCTGGTGCTGACCAGAGGTCGTGAAGGCGGCATCCAGCCGGTGGTGGCTGACCAGGGCCAGCAAGGTCAACAACCAGACCACACCGCCAAACAACAAGGCCATCTGGAAGCGCAAGGTGTGCTCTGGCGCCACCGGCACATCGACCGGCTCCGGCACCGCAGGTCGGGAAAGGCGGGAGCCAACGCGGCCACCGGGGGGCGCCTCACCCCGACCTGACGGACGGGGGGCGGCAGGGGCATCTGACTGAAGGGAACCCAGGGGAAATGTCATGCGCCCATTTTGGGGCAAAAGCTCACCTTGCCCTGCCCACATGACAACGCCTCCACGGGGGAGGCGTTGGCACACTGCCGGGGTCGCCGCAGCCGGCGACCGACTGACAGCAGGTGAAGGGTCAGGCCGTCGCGGCCAGCCGGTCCTTGAGGACCACGCTGCCGGAATCCTGGGTTTCGATCAAGCCCCGCTCTTCGAGGTCCTTCATCACCCGGGAAACCATCTCGCGGGAGGCGCCCACGTGCTTGGCCAGGTCCTGGCGCGACACCTTGCCGCGGATGATCTTCTCGCCGGCGTCCTCGTCGGCCATGTCCAGCAGGGCGCGGGCCACGCGGCCGTACACATCCAGCAGGGCCAGGGATTCGATCTGGCGGTCGGCGTTGCGCAGGCGCTGGACCAGGCCGCGCAGGATGGCGTAGGACAGCGAGGAGTTCTCGGGCAGGCAGCGGGCGAATTCGGCGCGGCCCAGCACCAGCACATCGGTCTGCACCTCGGCGCGGACGGTGGCGGAATGGGGCTCGTTGTCGATCAGGCTCATCTCGCCCAGGTAGTCACCGGCTTCGAGCACAGCGAGGATGACTTCGCGGCCGCGCTCGTCGGAAGCGACAACGCGGGCACGGCCCGTCAGCAGGATGAACAGCGCGTTGGTTTTGCGACCGCGTTCGACGATCAGCTCGCCGCGGCGGTAGCGGCGCTTGACCACTCCTTCGGCGATGGCTTCGGCCTGGGCCTGCGTGAGCATCGAAAACAGCGGCACGCGACGGATCAGGTCGAGGTTGGACAACATGGCCATGGCGGCTCCTTCAGCGGGTTGTGAGAAGGGGCCGTGGCCCCATCTGATGCGAGTGTGTCGGGTGTGATCAGGTGGACAAATGCCACCTGCAACGGTGTGACAAACAACCTGTCCCTACAATTTTCGGCAGCGGCGCGGGATTTTTTAGCACTTTATGGAGGTCCGCCCAAGAGGCATGCACCGAACAGCGCCGTGAATCCCGCACAGTTCGCGCCCGACCCACCCGGCTGGGCGAGAATCCGCACCTGAACACCCAGACAGAGCCCCTGAAAGCGCACGAAAGCCCGTCATGAGCACCAACAACCACAGCAAAGTCCTTGTCCTCGGCTCCGGCCCCGCCGGCTACACGGCCGCCATCTACGCCGCCCGCGCCAACCTGCAGCCCACCCTGGTGACCGGCATGGCCCAAGGCGGGCAGCTGATGACCACGACCGAGGTGGACAACTGGCCTGCCGATGTGCACGGCGTGCAAGGCCCGGAGCTGATGCAGCGCTTCATGGAGCATGCCGAGCGCTTCAAGACCAGCATGGTGTTCGACCACGTCAACGAAGTCGACCTGTCCAAGCGCCCCTTCACGCTCAAGGGCGACGCCGGCACCTACACCGCCGACACGCTGGTGATCGCCACCGGCGCCTCGGCGAAGTACCTGGGCCTGCCCTCTGAAGAAGCCTTCATGGGCCGAGGTGTGAGCGGCTGCGCCACCTGCGACGGCTTCTTCTACCGCGACCAGGTGGTCTGCGTGGTGGGCGGCGGCAACACCGCCGTCGAAGAAGCCCTGTACCTGTCCAACATCGCCAGCAAGGTGCACCTGATCCACCGCCGCGACAAGTTCCGCGCCGAGGCCATCCTGATCGACAAAGTGGCGGAAAAGGTCAAGGCCGGCAAGATGGAGCTGCACCTGTTCCAGACGCTGGACGAGGTCCTGGGCGACCAGAGCGGCGTGACCGGCGTGCGCCTCAAGAGCACGAGCGACGGCTCGACCAAGGAGCTGGAAGTCAAGGGCTGCTTCATTGCCATCGGCCACCAGCCCAACACCGATATCTTCAAGGGCCAGCTGGAGATGAAGGACGGCTACATCGTCACGCAGGGCGGCCACAACGGTTTTGCCACGATGACCAGCGTGCCGGGCGTGTTCGCTGCCGGTGACGTGCAGGACCACGTCTACCGCCAGGCGATCACCAGCGCCGGCACCGGCTGCATGGCCGCCCTCGACGCCCAGCGCTTCCTGGAGCAGAACGGGGGCTGAGGGCTCGCAAAGCTGCACCCTGCCAGCAAGAGATCAAGCAGACTTTGCCAAACGGCTGGAATCTGTCTATAATCTTGGTTTTTGCAAATTCGTCCCGAAGCCATGGCTTGAGGCGTCGATGTTGATCGATGTTTCGAGTCCGTTTCGGAAGGGTGTGAACCAGGGCCCGATCCACGTCGTCGCCCTGCTCTGCACACTGGCCACCGCAACATCAGCATCACCTTGGGTGGTGCACACAAGCGAACGGAGAAGCGTCATGGCACGCGTCTGTCAAGTCACGGGTAAGGGCCCGATGTCCGGGAACAATGTTTCCCACGCCAACAACAAGACCAAGCGTCGTTTCCTGCCCAACCTGCAGTACCGCCGTTTCTGGGTCGAGAGCGAGAACCGCTGGGTGCGCCTGCGCATCAGCACCGCCGCTCTGCGCCTGATCGACAAAGTCGGCATCGACCAGGTCCTGTCGGACCTGCGCGCTCGCGGCGAACTGTAATTTAGGAGAACACCATGGCTGCTAAAGGCGGACGCGAAAAGATCAAGCTGGAGTCCACTGCGGGCACCGGCCACTTCTACACCACCAGCAAGAACAAGAAGACCACGCCCGAAAAGCTGGAATTCATGAAGTTCGACCCCAAGGCACGCAAGCACGTCGCCTACAAGGAAGTCAAGCTGAAGTGATTCGGCGCTGGCTGTTCGCAGCCAGCACACAAGAAACCCGCCCAGGCTTCGCGCCCCGGCGGGTTTTTTCATGGCCAATCAGGATGTGAATCGGATCGGGGCCAGGCCCCGAAGCAGATCAGCCGACAGCCAGTTTCTTGAACGTGGCCAAAACGGCGTCACCCTTGAAGGGCTTGACGATCCAGCCCTTGACGCCGGCGGCCTTGCCCCGCTCTTTCATGATCGGGGTGTTTTCGGTGGTCAGCATCACGATGTTGACCGCCGCATTGCCCAGCTCGCCACGGATCTTCTCGGCCATGGTCAGGCCGTCCATGTTGGGCATGTTGACGTCGCTGACCACCAGCTTGACGCGGGGGTCGCCCTTGAGCTTGGTCAGGCCATCGCGGCCATCGACCGCAGTGATCACATCCAGGCCATTGGCCTTGAGGAAATCACTGACTTCGTTGCGAACGGTTGCGGAGTCATCGACGACGAGCACTTGTGCCATGTTGGTTCACCTTTGGGTTTGTCAGAGCCATCAGAAGAGTTCGAGCTCTCCGGATTCGAAGAGGTCTTCGGCCACTGCCTCGTTTTCCTTGAATTTTTCAGGGGTCCAGCTGAGGTTGAAGATGAAGCGCTGGTAGAGCACCAGGGGGGCCATCTTTTCGTCGGGGTCGACCAGCATGTACTTGAAGCACAGCTGCGGATCCTCGGAGCCAAACGAGATGTAGCGGTGGGCGTGGTTGACGATGATGGGCACCTGGGACTGGCGTCCATCGATCGGGTCAAACGAGATGTAGCGGTTCTTGAACATGCCCCACACGAGGTTGGTGACCTCGCCCATCACGTGGTTGATGTCGCGGAAATCGATGTGATCATTCGGCACGATGTGCGTGCGACCACCCTCGACCAGCTTGACCACCGGCTCACCCTCGGTCTGGAACATCATGTAGCCACGGCACCAGTTGCTCTCCAGCGGGATGAGCGTGAACAGCTCGCCGTAGATGATGCGATCGCGCACGATGTAGGGCGACTCGGTCAACACCTCGATGTGCTTGAACTGGCTTTGCAGGGCCGTCTTCGTGATCTCGGTGATGCCACGCACCAGGGCGTTGGGGTACATCAGGCTGAAGATGGCGTGATCGATGACCTGCTTGAGCTGCGAGATGCCAGAGAGCATGTAGGCCGCGGTGAACAAGCTCTGCTGCCGGTCGCTCAGGTCGTCCAGGTGCGAGAAGGCCTCGCGTCGCAGGAAGATGGGCAGCTCGGGGCGAACGGCGTGGATCTCTTCGGCAAAGTCCAGCGCACTGTCGCCCTCCACTCGGTAGGTCTCCGACAGAAAGATGGCCCCCAAGTCGACGTTGGTCTTGAGCACCGAGAGCACGTTGGCGGCCGTCGCTTTGACGCACACCAGCTTGTTCTCATCACAAAACTGCCTGATCTTTTGCTGCGCGTCGTCGTCGTCATCGAGGACAAGGACCTTGCTGATGAGTTCAGCTTGTTCAACCATGGGGGATTCCTGTCAAGGTGGGTGGGGGTCAGAACATCTCGAGCTCGCCGTGGCTTTCCTCAACCACGGTGGTGTCGGCCCGGAAATCGATGTCCGCGAATTCACTGACAGCCAAGGTGGCATACAGCTTCATGGAGTCATTGACCACGATCTCGAAGTGGCGCACAAAGCCGGCGCCCAGCTCGTCGATGAAGTCAATGCAATGGCGATCGAGGAAATTGGGCGTGGACATGCCCAGGTAAGGGAAGTGCTGGGCCAGGTCGCGGTTGATCGCGCCGCAAAGGATGTTGCCCACCTCGCCCAGCACGTCCAGGAACTCTTCTTCGCTGAGCTCGTCCACAGGCCGGCGGTTGATGGCCGCCAGGTGCTGCTTGAGCTTGGCATCGAGCGTGAAGTACACCAGCGTCATCGCCCTGAACAGGTAGGACGACACCGTGAGGATGACGATGCGCTGCCCCTGGATGCGGGAAACATCCTCCAGCACCGAGACCTCGCACGAGTCTTCGGGCGATGCTGGCAGCGCGCCTTTGATGGCCTGCTTGGTGAAGAACTCGAACGCTTCGCGGGCGGATGGACTGATCATGGCTGTCAGGCGGCCTCGGCGAGGAGGCCACGGGTCTTGTTGTTGATCAACTGCAGCTCGGTGACTGCCCCGATGATCATCTTTCCGCCCGCCTGCATGTCCTGAAAGGTGGTGGTGGTGATCAGGTCGTTTTTGTAGAGGTTGTTGCGGTAGTCCTTGGACAGGGCCTCCGCGCGATTGGCCAGGGTGCGCACCTCGTTGGCCACCACGGCAAAGCCCTTGCCCATGTCACCCGCGCGCGCGGCCTCGATGGAGGCGTTGAGCGCCACGATCACCACCTGACGCACGATGGCCGCGAACTCGTCGTTGCGCTCATGCATCTCGCGGTTGTGGGTGAGCAGCACGCTCATGTCTTCGTGCCAGCGCTCGAAGGTCTTGATCAGGCCCAGCAGCTTTTCAATGGACTCGGCCAACTGGTTGGACGCGGCCAGGGTGCGCTCGCGCGAGTCGGCGGCACCGGACCTGACGTCGTGCAACTGGTCTTCCAGGCTGGCGCGCAGCTGGCCAAGCTCCTGCTGGGAGCTCACCTGCGTGCTCTCGAGCGCCTGTTGATGGCGCTCATGCTCGGCTCGCAGGTTGTTGATCTCGGCCTGCAGCAGTTGCTCGCGCGCCTGCACATCGGCCACGGGAATGCAGGGACCGATCGCAGACTGGCGTCGTTGCCACCACCAGGTGGCCACACCGCCGCCAACGATCAGGCTCACCGCGGAAATGCCCAGATCCAACCACATGTCACGCCTCGATCTTTCTTCTGAATGTTGATGCCTGAGGTCTTATCGACGGGTGCAACAGCTTCCTGAAGCACCGCGTCGCTGTCAGGCCGCCAGAGGCTGCACGGTGGCAGCGTGCTTGTCGGGCAGGGAGATCAGCAGCTCGAAGGGGCGCCATTCGTCGCCATCCTGGCCGCCGCGGAAGCGGATGACCACGTCACCGCCCTCGCGTTGCAGGAAGCCACGCACGGCGTCCATGCCCACGCCACGACCGGAGACCTCTGTAACCTGCTCGGCGGTGGAGAAACCGGAGGCGAAGATGAGGTTGGCCACCTCTTCTGGGCTCGCGTTGGACGCAGGATCCAGCACGCCGTTCTCGATGGCCTTGGCGCGGATCTTGGCGACGGCCAGGCCTCGGCCATCATCGTGCAGGCGCATCTGCATCTGGCCATCCTGAACCGCCAATTCCAGAGAGATCTGTCCAACAGGCGCCTTGCCGGCAGCGACCCGGGTCTCTGCGGTCTCCAGGCCATGGTCCATCGAGTTGCGCAGCAGGTGGGTGAACACGTTCTTGAGCAGCCCGGTGACCTGGTTGCGCACCATGATGCCGTGGTCCTGGATGGCGACCTTGGGCGGCTCCTTGCCCAGCTCGCGCGCCAGCGAAGGCAGCGACTCGACGATGCCGGCGAGCACGTGCTCGACCTTCTCGGAGCCAATGAGCTGCAAGGTGTGGCTGACCTTCTCCAGCGTGGCGCGCACCTCCTGGGCGTCGGCCTGATGAGCCTTTCGCAGCAGCTCCAGGGCATGCGAGACCTGGTCCTTCTCGACCATCAGGAAGCGCTCCACGCTGCCGCGGCGACCGGGGCCCTTGCGACCGAGCTTGTGGTCGTTGATCTTGTGGTATTCCTCGACGAGGGCGCCGACCTGAGCCAGCTGGGCCAGCAGCGCTTGGGCGTCCCATTCCTTTTCGGGGTCCTTGCGCAGCTCGTCGTAGGCCTGCTCCGTCTCGTGCACGGTGTTGGTCATGTGCTGCAGGCCGTAGGTGCGCGCATTGCCCTTGATGGTGTGCATGTTGCGGAACAGCAGGCCGATGGTGTCGGCGTCCTTGCCCTGGGCCTGGCGGATGAGCTGCTCGTTTTCTTCGACGAACTTGCGCGAGCCTTCGATGAACTCCTGGAACTTCTCCTGCGTGACCGCCAGGATCTCGCCGATGATTTCCAGCTCGCGCTTTTGCGCACCCGCCTCACTGGCCAGTCGCTTGAGTTCGGTGACGTCGCGCACGCACAGCATGAGCTTTTCGACCGTGTCGCTCTCATCGGCGATCGGCGACCAGCTCAGCTCCAGGCTCTTGACGGCGCCATTGGGCATGGTCTTTTCGAACTCGGTGACCAGCAGGTGCGAGTTGAACTCGTAGTTCATCATGTCTTCGCCGATGCACGAGCCGACGGCGGCATCCACCTGGGACAGGTCGTTGGAGCC